>NZ_JABXFH010000021.1:0-95785 GCF_013372745.1 Janthinobacterium sp. BJB401
GTCTTCTAGCACTCAAGTAGCAACTATGTCAGTTGATTGCTGCCATGTTCGCTCATACCAGCAATCATTCACTCTTATTTATGATGCAAAGGCAAAGGCACGTTCAATAGCCGCACTGGTCTGATCAGATTTAATCTGGAGCAAATTTTCCGCCAACAGAACAGCGCCATTGTTGCTATCAAAAAATAGCATTAACATTTTCTCCATTGATCGACGAGACAACTTTAGTCGATTAACGTCACCATGAAGATGTCTGGTAAAGTAGATTTCACTGTAAGCCACAGGATCCCCAAACTCGTCGAGATGAGCCTTTGCAGCCTTTGTGTCTTGCCACTGATAAGGTGCAAAAAAAACATTAAATAGTTTGAAGTGCTTCCAAAACTCATCGTCAGTGTAATAACTATGCTCGATCATCAAAGGCCTCAAAGGTCACATCGCGAATATCTTACCCATACATAAATCTCTTGTTTACGACATAGCCTTGTCCAGCGACAGCATGCGCTCGACATAGCGGGCGATCAGGTCGATTTCCAGGTTGACCTTGCCATCGACCGTCAAGTGTTTCAAGGTCGTCATGGTGATCGTGTGCGGAATCAGGTTGATCGAGAAGCGGCAGCCGTTGACGGCGCCCGCGCCCAGGTCTTCCACTCTGTTGACGGTCAGGGACACGCCATTGACGACGACGGAACCTTTGAAGGCCAGGTATTTCGCCAGTTCGTGCGGCGCCTCAATGACCAGTTCCCACGATTCGCCCACGGCTTCGAACTTGCGCACGATACCCAGGCCGTCGACGTGGCCGGAAACCAGGTGGCCGCCCAAGCGCTCGGCCAGGGTCAGGGCTTTTTCCAGATTCACTTCCGTGGTGGTATCGAGGCCCACGGTGCAATTGAGACTTTCGCGCGAGACATCGACGGCAAAGCCCGTGTCCGATTTTTCCACCACCGTCATGCAGGCGCCATTGATGGCGATCGAGTCACCCAGGGCCACGTCGGCCAGCGGCAAGCCGCCCGCATGGATGTTCAGACGCACGCCTGCGTCGAGGCCGCCGTCGAGTGCTTGCACGGTTTCAATCTTGCCGATGGCGGCAACAATTCCTGTAAACATGAACTAACCCTATAAAAGTGTGAAGTATTAATTGCGCTGGGCGAATCTTGCAAGGATACGCACATCTTCGCCCACTTGCTGAATCTGGTGAAATTGCAAAGTGCGCTGTTGCTTGATATCCGTCAAGGCGGGCAAGGCAAACATGCCTTGCGCGTCGCCCAGCAAGGTGGGCGCCAGGTAGACCAGCAGCTCGTCGACGCAGCCTTCGCGGATCAGCGAGCCGTTCAGTTTGGCGCCGGCCTCGACGTGGACTTCATTGCATTGCCGGCGTCCCAGTTCCAGCATCAGCGCGGCCAGATCGACCTTGCCGTCCCCATTCGGCAGCAGGATGACTTCCGCGCCCAGGGCGCGCAGCTGCGCTTCCTTTTCCGGATTGGCAACGGCCGCCACGATCCACGTGCCGCCGCCCTGCAAGATGCGCGCATCGAGGCTGATGTCGAGCCGGCTGTCGACGACGATGCGGCGCGGCTGGCGCGGCGTCTCGACGGCGCGCACGTTCAGTTGCGGATCGTCCGCCTTGACCGTGCCGATACCCGTCAGGATGGCGCAGGCGCGCGCGCGCCACGCGTGGCCATCGGCGCGCGCTGCGGGCCCCGTGATCCACTGGCTTTGGCCATTGTGCAAGGCCGTCATGCCGTCCAGGCTGGCCGCCGTTTTCAGGCGCACCCACGGCTTGCCGCGCTGCATGCGCGAAAAGAAGCCGATATTCATTTCATAGGCCTCGTCGGCCAGCACATCCGTGGTGACGGCGATGCCGGCCGCTTGCAGCTTGGCCAGCCCCTGCCCCGCCACCAGCGGGTTCGGATCCGTCATGGCGGCCACGACGCGGCCCAGCCCCGCGCGCACGAGCGCATCGGAGCATGGCGGCGTGCGGCCGTGATGGTTGCACGGCTCCAGGGTGACATAGGCGGTGGCGCCGCGCGCGTCGTTGCCGCGCGCCGCCGCATTGGCCAGCGCTTGCACCTCGGCATGATCCTGCCCGGCCGCCTGCGTCACGCCGGCGCCGATCACCTGGCCATCCTTGACGATGACGCAGCCGATGCGGGGATTGGGCGAGGTCGTGTACAAACCGCGCGCCGCCCATTCCAGCGCCAGGCGCATGCCATCGATATCGTTGAGTATTTCCACGGGCTTCTTTGCTTGAAGGTGAGTAATTGATAAGTCGTGCTACGAACTGTCGGCCACGCCGCTGCAATTGGCCGCCTGCTGCTGCGGATCGCACACGCGCACCCTGCCCAGCATATTGATTTTAATATGCCGCACCTGCTTTCCCAAAGCCAGGGACAAGGTACCCCAACGTGCCGCCAGGCTATTGGTCGCGCTGCAACTGCGTCCTGCGCCATTGTAGGCGATATAAAACGGCGCCGTGGCCGACGAAAACACGAACTGGGCCGTGATGCCCTCCGGCAGCGGCCCCTGGCGGAACAGCAATTCGTCATCGCCATCGAACACGAGGTTGGCATTGCGGTCGATGAATATCTGCCAGCCCGTGCGCCAGTCCGCGCCACCGGGCCCGGCCGGCATCAGCAGCACGCGCTGCCCGCGCGCCATCGCCTGCGCCCGCGTCAATTCGATGGCCGTGAACAAGTCCGTGGCCGCCGCGCGCACCTGCTGGCGCGCCAGCACCTGCTGCAAGCTGGGCATGGCAGCGGCCGCCAGCAGCGCGGCAATCGCCAGCACGGCCAGCAATTCGAGCATGGTGTGCCCGAGGGTGCGTACAGTCCACGGTGACCGCTTGCGCATGGCCATGGCCTAGGGCCAGCAATGGCTGGCGGGGCCGCTGCTGCCGCGCTGGCCCGTGCTGCTGAACGACAGGACACCGCAATCGGCATCCTGGAACTGCGCATCAACCTTGGACGTGCCCGGCATGGCGCGCAACAGCACGCATTGCCCGATCGCTAGGCCGGGACAGGCCAGCGCCTCGATTTCATATGCACTACCAGCCGCGCCCCCTTCGCCCGACCACCATGGGAATTGCTGCGACTGCTGCGCCGGCGATGCCGAGGAAAAGGCCAGATAATGATTGTTCTGCGAGTAATAGCGCTCCTGCTGTTGCATCAGGCGCAGCAGGGCCGCCTGTCCCTGCACCCGTTTGGCACGCACGACATGGCTGTGATAAGCGGGCACGGCCAGCGCCAGCAGCAAGCTCATGATCGCCAGCGCGGACAGCAATTCGATCAGGCTGAAGCCCTGCGGGTTGGCAGCAGGAGTTCCACCGTTTGCAGCGAACCAGTTCCGCCTTGCCAGCGTCCCCATGCGACTTCCCCTTTCCAAAAAGCGCCAGCCGAGACGCTGCAGCAGCCTTGCCGGCCTATTTTTTCTTGGCCGCCTCGTGCAATTCGCGCCAGTTCGCCACTTCGCGCCAGCTCAGGCGCCGGGCCGGCAGCGGCGCGCTGACGACCTTGAGCACCGCACCGCTGGCCGCGCCGGGCAAACCAGGCTGCAGCACGGCCAGTTCCTTGCGCCCATCGGCCCGCCCTGTCGCCGTCGCGGCGCCCACTGTGCTGTTCAGTTCCAGTGCCAGCGGCGGCGCGCGCGCCAGGCCATCGAACAAGCGTCCCGTCTGCTCGCCCGCCTGCACGACACCGGCGCCATCGGCGGCAAAGCCGCTCAGCACATCGAGCACGTACAGGCGCGTGGCCGGCCTGGCGCAAGAGTCGCGCCCCGGCAGGACGGTATTGAACAGTACTTTGCCGGCCGCCAGTACGGGGTTGCTGATGCTGCGTTCGCCCGTCTGCGCGGTATCCATAAAATCGAGGTACCAGCCGCGCATGGCGTCGCTGCCCGTATAGCGCAGTTCGGCGCCGTCGACGCGCACGCCACCGGCCGCCGCACCCAGGCTGCGCGGTTCCAGGTCGGCCCGGCTGCGCGTGGGCGAACTTGCCCGCACATCGTCGTGAACGGCGTAAAACGACTGCGACAGGAAGGCGTCGGGCCAGGTATCGGCCGCTTCGACCAGCTTGCCCGTGCCGAACAGCAGCAGATAGCCGCCACCGGGCGCGTACGCCACGCTCAACTGCTGCGTCACGGGCTGGCGCCGGCCCTGGGTATCGCGCGCAACAAAGACGAGTTTGCGTCCCTGTCCGTCCTTCCACGGCGGTCCGCCAGTCATGTCGAGGCGCCAGATATTGCCCTGCAAATCGCCCACATACAGATAAGCCAGCGCGCCATCGCTGCCGGGCACCACGGCCGGCGGACCCAGCGCGTGAGGGACGGCATCGGTGCCCGCATCCGTATCATGGCCGCCATCACCACCGCCGCTGGCCACAGGCACCTTGAGGCGAAAGTAATTACTTCCCAACGTCCATGGCGTGCCGGGCGCCTTGTCCAGCGCCAGCAGGAAGATGGCGGCGGCCACGGCGGGCGCCGTCGTGTCCTTGCCATCGTTGACATGGTTGTTGTAGCCGCTGGCGACGATGGCAAAGTCGCGGTAGGCCGGCGCCCCCTCCTTGCCACCCATGTTGATGCGGGCAAACGCAGGCGGCGCGCGCACATTGCCCATCAGCCTGTCGTCGCGGTCCGTAAACTCCCACAGTGCCCCGTCTTGCGCGAAGCGGGCCGGATCGGTGATGTCGAGCGCAAACACGCCTTGCGCCCCGCCGCCCATGCCCGATACCAGCACCGTCTTCCAATGTCCCAGCGCCAGCACTTCCGCCGTGGCTGCCGCGCCGTCGAGCAGCGGGCCAGGGCTGTAGTGAGTGCTCGCAGCGGCGGGAGCAAGGTGCAGCAGGGCTTGCGGCAGATAGGCAAACACTTCGCTACCCGTGCGCGCATCGAAGGCATGCAGCAAACCGTCGTTGGCGCCCAGGTAGAGCATTTTGCGCCGCGGCAGCAGCGCCTGGCGGTGCAAGCCATAGCCGGCGCCCGGCATGCCCAGCCCGGGCGCGCCCACGTACAGCAGATTGCCGTAGGGTGCCGCGCCCAGGCTGCCTGACCTGCGCCGCAGAAATCCGCCCGGCTGGCCCACCTCGTGCGTGCGCTGGCCCAGCAGGTACGCCAGGCGTACTTCCCCTTGACCATCACCGCCGTCGAATGCGCCGCGCTGTTCAGCATCGAGCCGCTTCCAGGCCAGCGGCATCAGGGCACCCTTGGCGTCGGGCGTATAGACGGGACGCAAGGATGCGGGCGTGCCATCCGGCACGGGCTTCTCTTGTCCGCCAGCGGTCCACGATGGCTTGCCGGGAAGCAGTGCCCCATCGGCGCCCACGGCAAACGCGGTGCGCGACAAGGTCATGCCGCCATCGGCCAGGCGCAGCTGCGTCTGGAACCAGTATGCCTCTTCCGTCCCGCTGGCCAGCGCCATCAGGGCCGGTCCAGCAAGCGTCGCTGGCAAGGCAGCCTTGTCGGCGGCCGCAAAAGCCGCGCGCAGTCCCGCGATCAAGGCGGCCGGATCGCTGCCGGGCAAATAATGGGCTGGCCAGCGGCCGTCCAGGCTCCATTCATCGAACGCGCTGCCCGTTGCGCTCATGAAGGGATTCGCGTCGCCGTTCGCATCGAGAAAACCGCCATATTTGGCCGCCAATAACAAGGGCGTAGCGGCGGGAGTGGCGGCAGATTCGCCCGCCGGATCGCCCTGGCGCAAGTCGCCCGCATAGTGCTCGACCTTGGCAAGGCCGTCGCTCTTGCCAGGACGCAGGGCCTGCACGTGCGACCAGTAGGCAAGGCCTGCCGCATGGTAGCTTGCGCCGCCCGCTCCGTCGGCCAGCCATTCCAGCGCCGCCAGTTCGGGCCGTGGCGCGGGATTGCCTTGCGCGCCGCCGCTTTCCAGGCTGCCCACCGCATGTGTCCAGGCCATCGCATTGAACGGGGGCGGCGCAAAGCCATCGGCGGCGCGGGCGCGGTCGCCGCTTGATGCGGGAGTGTGCGGGGCATTGCCTGGCACGTAACGGTCGTCCGCCATGCCCGCATCGCCGAGACTGACGACGACATGGCGCTGGCAACTGGCCGTTTGCGGGTCGCTCCATTGGGTCACGACCGGCAAGCCGTCATCGATGGCAGGCGGGGCCGTGGCAGGTGGCACGACGGCGCTTGCTTGCCGCCCCTGCAGGTAACGCAGCGATTCGTACAGCAATTCGGCCAGTGGCGCCGCCCTGGCGTACGTGCCGGGATGCCCGGCATTGCCGCGGCCCAGGCCATTGATGTAAGCGGTCACCCCGCCGCCAGGGCCGGAGCTCTGGAACACATACACACCGGTGGCGGGATTCCATTCGGCACCGGCATTGTCTTGCGGCATAAAGTCGGGCGCCGTCCAGCGCTGCGTGCCCACGTGGCCCAATGGCGCGCGCAGCACGCCGCCATACACGGGGCCGGCGCCGGAGCTCACGCCGTTCAAATGGCCAAACACGCCCACGCGCACCCTGCCGCCATGGCGCTGCACGGCGCCGACCGGCTTGTAGTTCTTGCCGTACGCGAGGCATAAATCGTCGCGCAGCGGCCCTTCTTCCACGCCGCAGACGCGCACGCGCGCGAGGAACACGCCGTGCGTGGCAGCAACGCCGGGCGCGTCGCAATTGCCGCCCGGAGACAAGCTGGCGTCGCCGAACAGCAGGCGGTTACGGCAGGAAACGATGGCCAGTTGCGCCAGCGCAAACGGTGTCGCTGCCGCCACGCCTGTCTGCAGAACCTTGCGGGGGAAAAAGACGGGGTGGGCAAAGAAGTCGATGGGACCATCCGCATCGGGCAGATAGGCGCGCTGCAGCACGGTCTTGCGCACTTCGTCGATGACGCGGTCGCCACCCGTCAGCGCATAGCGGACGAGGTCGAGCATGCTGGTACTGGCCCAATTGAGAAAGTTGCCGCTGAAACTGTCGCCGCCGCAGCCGTGCAGCGCATCGGCCGGCTTCAGCACGGAGAAGTAAGCGGTCGCTACGCGCAAATCCGGCAGCATGGCGCCGTCCTTGCTGCGGTACGGATAGCTGTAGCACATGCGCGCATGGAAGTACCCTGCGTACTCGCGCTGCGGTGCATAGTCGCCGCCATGCGCGGCAGCGGCCGCCGCATGCGTAAAGGACAGGTTGAGCAGCAGATTCGGCGGGACCCTGGCGCCGTGCAAACCCGCGTCGGCCCGCGCCAGCACCACAGGAGGTGCGGCCGCGGCAAAGGCGCCGCCGCAAACGAGGAAAAACCAGCCGAGAAATAGCCAGGCAAACGACAAAGCCCTCATGGCCCCGCTCCCGCCGCCTGCTTGCGGTAATAACTTTGCAGCACGACTTGCGTGCTTTCCTGCGCGCCAAAACCAATGGCCGTGATGCGGTACACATAGCTTTCCGTCGCCAGGCCGCCAGCTACCGCCGTGGCCTGCGCGCCGGGCGGGTGAAACGGCAGCAGTTCGATCAGGTAGCGGGGCTGGCGCGACGGCAGGAAACCCTGCCCCGTCTGCATGACGGCGCCCGTGAACTGGCCATAGGGCACGGTGCGGCTGCCAGCGTCGGCGCCATCGAGGTCCGTACTTAACCAGAGTGCCGGCGCGTCCGGCGCGGCGGGCAGGCACAGGCCCAGTGCGCCGCCCTCGCCGCAGCCGTCCGCGAACCCGGCCGCGCTGCCTGGCTCGAAGAGGCTGCTGCGCCCGGGCGCGCCGGGCAAGCCTTCGATATCGTTCTGCGCATCCACCAATGCCTCCTCCGCCGCCTGAAACGCGATCTGCCGGTCGCGCTCGCCCCGTGCAGCTTTTTCGCCCTGCAAGGCCATCTGCGCCGCCGATATGCCCAGCAGCAAGATGATCACCAACAGGCACAGCACATACACGAGGATTGCGCCACCGTGACGTACACGAGGTGCGCACCAAGATTCGTAACAGCGCACGCCCGCGCCAGCCATCGCGCCGCCCGCCTAGGCTGGCCCGTTGCGCAGCATGATGCTCGTCTGCACCAGTTGCCGCAGCCGCGAGCGCGTCGCGGCAGGCAGGGACGCGCGCGCGATGCGCACGCCCGTGTCGCCGGCGCCGTGCGCCTCGGCATACGCCTGGCCGAACAGGTCGAACTGCGCCGGCCCCAGTTCCGCCATCTTGTCCGCCTGGCCCGCCTCGCCATGCAGCAACAAGGCCACGCGCACGCTGGCCACGCGCTTCCAGTGCGTGCGACGGTGAAAATCGCGCTGGCGCGCGGCCGCATCCGCCCCCTCCAGCACCAGCGCCGCATCGTCGGCGTCAAGCGCGCTGGCATTGACATAACGGTTCGCCACGCCGTCGGGCGGCGTATCCGTGTCGAGGCCATACAGCACCTGGAAAGCGTCGACGCCACGGATGATGGCGTCCGCGCCCCAGCCGTTCGCGCCCCGGTATTTGCAGCGCAGCTCGCCATCGCCATCGGCGCCTTGCGCTACATAGAAAATGCTCCAGCCCCGCTGCGCCTGCGTTTGCGCGGCGCCCACGCCAAAGCCCGCGCAGTTGAGCACGGAGCCGTCGCCGCCCTCTTCCTTGCCGGCGCCGTAATAGCGCAGGGCCAGCACGTCGCTGCCATGCAGGGCGCCGGGCAAAGCGCCACTGATGCCCTCGCTGTTCTTGCCCAGGCTGCGCGCGTCGAGTCCGGCGACGTTGGCGCTGTCGAAATCGGCATGGGCGACGGGCGCGGCGCTGCTGTCCCAGTTCACGTACGCCGTCTGGCGCACGGCGCGGGCGATGGTGTCGAGCGCATAGCGGCCGTTGTCGTCGAGGCGCGCGCTGGCGGACTGGTCGCCATAACTGCCGCTGGCCGCCAGCAGCACGCTACTGGCGGCCAGCATCAGCAGCGCGCCCAGCGACAGGGACACCAGCAATTCGACCAGGCTCATGCCACGATGCCGGTGCAGGACAGTATTCATGCGCCGCCTCCGCCCAGCTGGAATGCCAGTCTGGGCAGCGACTCGCCTGCTGCATTCTCGGCGGGCGAGCCATCGGGCAGGCGGGCGCGCCAATCCAACTTGATGACGATGGGTGCGCCCTTGCCGCCGCTGCAGGCCCACTGCAAGCCTTGGGCGGCGGCATCCCACGCGGAAGTGTCACGGCAAATGCGCAGGCGCGCGCCGGGCAAGGCCGCATGCAGCCGCTGCTGCCATTCGGCGATGTCGAATTGCGCCAGTTCGGCCGCGCTGCAGACGGCAACGCCAAAGCAGTCGGGCGCACCGCCGCCCGCTTCCGCGCCGTCCGCCGCCGCGTAGGCCACGTTCAGGTAGGGGTTGCCCGTATCCGGGCCATGCATGAGCACGCTGTTTGCGCGCATGCGCTCGGCCATGCCGGCCGCCAGTTGCACCCCTGCCGACAACAGCGCCGACTCATGGCGCGCGCGCAGGGAGTTCAGTTGCAGGATGCTGGCACCGAGCAGGCCCAGCGCCAACAGCAGCAGCGACACCAGCACCTCGACGAGGCTGCTGCCACCCGCAGGAAACATAGTGCGACCGCCCTTGCCCATGCGCTACTCCCTTCCGCAGACAGAGTCGCAGGAACAGGCGGCCCAGCTACAAGATAGGCGTGCGCAAAAAGCCGGGTCTGCGCTAGCGCAAACAGCACGGCGATAAGGTGAGAAGAACAGCGTTGGTGTTGATCAGGCCGCTTGCCAGGCGAACCTGGGCGTGGTGAGCAAGAAGGCGAGCAAGAAGCCGAAGGTCAGGGCTTGCGCGCCTGCCCCACTTCGGCGATGGCATCCTGGAATTCGGCCAGGTCTTCGAAGTTCTTGTAGACGGAGGCGAAGCGGATGTAGGCGATCTTGTCCAGGCGCTTCAGTTCCTGCATGACGAGTTCGCCGATATAGCCGGAATCGACTTCGCGCAAGCCGCTGGTGAGCAGTTTTTCCTGGATGGACGCGATGGCCGTATCCACGGAGGCGGCCGCGACGGGACGCTTGCGCAAGGCCAGCATCAAACTGCCGCGCAACTTATCCGCAGCGAACTCCGTCCGGCTGCCATTCTTTTTGACGACGGCCGGCATGATAAGTTCAATGCGCTCGTAAGTCGTAAAACGCTTGTCGCATTTGCCGCAGCGGCGGCGGCGCCGAATGGCATCCCCTTCCTCCGATACGCGCGTATCGAGAACCTGGGTGTCGCCGTGCTGGCAAAATGGACATTTCATGGGCTGGCTACAACTTTATAGTAATAATTACGGGAAATCGCCGCTCTTGTACAAAGGGCGCCCGAATCACTCCGGGCGCCCTTGGGCACGAAGGAATGTGTCATACAGAATCTTACTCCGTATGACACATTCTGGACAAATAATTATGCAGCGTACACAGGGTGCGCGTCGGCCAGCACTTTCACGGCCGCTTTCACGCGCTCGATGGTGGCGGCGTCATGCGGATTGTCCAGCACGTCGGCGATCAGGTTGCCCACTTCTTCCGCTTGCGCTTCCTTGAAACCACGCGTCGTCATCGCCGGGCTGCCCAGGCGGATGCCCGAGGTGACGAAAGGTTTTTGCGGGTCGTTCGGGATGCCGTTCTTGTTGCAGGTGATGTGCGCGGAACCGAGGATGGCTTCGGCTTCCTTGCCCGTCAGGTTCTTGGCACGCAGGTCGACCAGCATGACGTGCGATTCGGTGCCGCCGGAAACAATGCGCAGGCCGCGCTTGATCAGGGTTTTCGCCAGCACGTCGGCGTTCTTGATCACTTGCTTCTGGTATTCGACGAATTCAGGGCTCAGCGCTTCCTTGAAGGCAACAGCCTTGCCGGCGATCACGTGCATCAGCGGGCCGCCCTGGATGCCAGGGAAGATGGCCGAGTTGATGGCTTTTTCGTGTTCGGCCTTCATCAGGATGATGCCGCCGCGCGGGCCGCGCAACGATTTGTGCGTGGTCGAGGTGACGAAGTCGGCGAACGGCACCGGGTTCGGGTACAGGCCAGCGGCGATCAGACCGGCGTAGTGGGCCATGTCGACCATGAAATAGGCGCCAACTTCCTTGGCGATCTTGCCGAAGCGTTCGAAGTCGATCTTTTTCGAGAACGCGGACGCGCCGGCGATGATCAGTTTTGGCTTGCGTTCGCGGGCCAGGCGTTCCATCGCCTCGTAGTCAATGTCTTCTTCCGCCGTCAAGCCGTAGGAGACGACGTCAAACCATTTGCCGGACATGTTCAGCGGCATGCCGTGGGTCAGGTGGCCGCCTTCGGCCAGCGACATACCCATGATCAGGTCGCCTGGTTTCAACATGGCGAAGAACACGCCCTGGTTCGCCTGCGAGCCGGAGTTCGGCTGCACATTCGCGCATTCGGCGCCGAACAGCTGTTTCACGCGGTCGATGGCCAGTTGCTCGGCCACGTCGACGTATTCGCAGCCACCGTAGTAGCGCTTGCCTGGGTAGCCTTCGGCGTATTTGTTCGTCAGCTGCGAGCCTTGCGCTTCCATTACGGCTGGCGACGTGTAGTTCTCCGACGCGATCAGTTCGATATGGTCGTGCTGGCGCGTATTCTCTTTTTGAATGACGGCGAACAATTCAGGATCGACGTTGGCGAGGTTGTGATCTTTTGCAAACATGTAAAAACTCCAAGTATGAGGGTGCTTGTACTGGCAGGTTGGATCGAATGAGGGGAGCCGGCGTTAAGTGAATAACAACATTGGACAGGCAGCCTCTTCGTGCTTTTCCATAGTGGCTACCCAGGCGAACGGCTGATGAAAAATCTCACGTTTCCCGGTGGATGCCCACCTTTCGCCGGTTTGCCGATCGCCATTCATGGAGATCGCCCGACTTTTCGCCAGTCACGTGAGACGTAATGGAAGCCAAATTGTAAGTTAAGTGCCCAAATTGAGCAAGGAATGCAACCGTGCGGCTATAATCGCCGCGCGCCACCTCAGCCAGGGTGTGGCCACAAGCTGCCCCGGGGCATGACTGCGGCTTTTAAGCTGGACTTAAACCTGGCCATGGCATGTAAGCGTATGTTACGAAGCTTGCCATTGCACACGCCGGATTTACAATGCTGCGGTGCAACTTATATGCAGCTTTTGCATGGCTTTCCAGCAAGCGCCCACAGTCACAAGAAGAAAAATCGCGTAAAATGTTGCTCAATCTCACTACTGGCGCAATAAACATGCCTTCAGTCTTTACCTGGAACGTACGTGTCTACTATGAAGACACCGACGCCGGCGGCATCGTCTATTACGCTAACTACCTGAAATTCTTCGAACGCGCGCGTACCGAATGGCTGCGCGCCATCGACGTGGGCCAGCAGGAATTGCTGGAGCAGCACGATGCAATGTTCGTTGTCAAAAGCGTCAACGCCGACTATCATGCGCCAGCCAGGCTCGATGACACGGTAAGATTAACCTTAAGTATAGAAAAAATGGGGCGCGCCTCCATCGTTTTCCTGCAACAAGCCTGGTGCGGCGACCGCCTGCTCAACACGGCCCGCGTCAAGATCGGCTGCGTCGATTCGGTACTGCGCCCGCGCGCCGTGCCTGATGCAGTCGCGGCCCGCATGCGCGCCGCCTGAGCCCTACCCGCCACCCCCGGACAATTCACCCAACAGACTGCCAGCCAATGAACGTTACACAAGATCTTTCTTTCCTCGCGCTCATCTCCAATGCCCATTTGATCGTGCAACTGATCATGGCCCTGCTGCTGCTGATTTCCCTGACCAGCTGGACCTACATTTTCCGCAAGATGTTTGCCGTGCGCCAGGCGCGCAAGCAAACCATCGAATTCGAACGCAGCTTCTGGGCTGGCGGCAACCTGCATGCGCTGCACCAGAACGCCAGCGGCAACCGCGACCAGAGCGGCGCGCTGGCCCGCATCTTCGATGCCGGCATGGGCGAATTCATCAAGGGCAAGGCTTCCTACGGTTCGCGTGAAGCGCTGGACGTGGGCGCCGTGCTCGACGGCGCACGCCGCGCCATGCGCGCCGCCTTCCAGCGTGAAATGGACGTGCTCGAATCGCACCTGGCCTTCCTCGCTTCCGTCGGCTCCGTCTCGCCGTACATCGGCCTGCTCGGCACCGTGTGGGGCATCATGAACGCCTTCCGCGGCCTGGCCAACGTGCAGCAAGCCACCCTGGCCGCCGTCGCGCCCGGCATTGCCGAAGCGCTGATCGCCACCGCCATCGGCCTGTTCGCCGCGATTCCCGCCGTCGTCGCCTACAACCGTTTTTCGCATGACATCGACCGCCTGGCGATCCGCTTCGAAAGCTTCGTCGAGGAATTCTCCAACATCTTGCAGCGCCAGTCGCGCTAAGAGGGAGCAGCGTTCATGGGTTCCTCATTCAATAGCGGCGGCATGCGCGGCGGTCGTGGCCGCAAGTTCAAGTCCGAGATCAACGTCGTGCCGTACATCGACGTGATGCTGGTGCTGCTGATCATTTTCATGGTGATGCCGTCGTCGAACAATCCCAGCGTGGTGAACTTGCCCAACGCGGAAAAGTCGGCGAAACCGCCCGATGACTATATTCAGATCGTGCTGAAGCCGAATGGTTCGCTGTCGATCGGCGTCATCGGCAAAGAACAGCTGTCGCCGGAAACGGAACCGAACCGCGACGCCCTGCTGCGCAAGCTGCGCGGTTTGCATGAAAGCAATCCTGACTATCCCGTGATGATCGCGGGCGACAAGGAAAGCAAGTACGACGACGTGATCCAGCTCATTTCGGAAGCGAAAAAGATGGGCATTACCAGAGTCGGCCTGGCCACCAAGTAAGCGCAGCACCCTGTTTCCAGACTTGACCGTTTTTAGATAGACTAGACTTTGCAGAACAAACAATTCGACCATGTACTCGGCAAGCCCTACAGCGTGCCGCGCGAACGCAGCCGCTGGCCCTCGCTGGGCCTGGCGCTGGCGATGCACCTTGGGCTGCTGTTTTTCCTGTGGGTGGGCGTACACTGGCAAAATACGGAACCTGTCGCCGTCGAAGCGGAAGTGTGGGACATGAAGGTGCAGACGGCCGCGCCGCCACCCGAAGTGGCGACGGAACCGGAGCCGACACCAACGCCGCCGCAACCGCAAGTGGAACAGCCGGCCCCGCCGCCACCGCCGCCCGTGGCCGCGCCCGAGCCGAAGGTTGACCTGCGCGAAGCGGAGATCGCCCTGGAACGCAAGAAGGCCAAGCTGAAAGAAGAAAAAGACAAAGCGGCAGCGGAAGAACGCCGCAAGCAGGAATTGAAGGAACGCGAGGAAGAAAAGCGCGAACTGGAAAAACAGAAGCAGAAAGAAAAAGACAAGGCTGAAAAGCTGGAGAAAGAAAAGGCCGACAAGCTGGAGAAAGCCAAGGAAGCCAAAGAGAAAGCGGCGGAAGAAAAAGCCGAGAAAGAACTGTCCGATAAAAAAGCGGCGGCCGAAAAAGCGGCCAAGGCGAAAAAAGCGGCGGCGGAAAAAGCCGCAGCCGACAAATTGCGTGCCGATGACATGAAGCGGATGATGGCGCAGGCAGGCAATGGCACAACGGGCACGGCCGCGAAAGCGACCGCGCCACGCAAGGACAGCGGCTATGTCGCTGCCCTGACGAGCAAGATCAAGAGCAATATCGCGTACAGCGGTAGCACGGACGTGCCGGGCAACCCGCGCGCCGTGTTCAAGATCGAGCAACTGCCAACTGGGGAAATTATTTCGGTCCGAAAGATTAAAAGTAGCGGCCTGCCGGCGTATGACAGCTCGGTGGAAAACGCCATTAATAAATCGTCGCCACTGCCGAAGAAAAAAGACGGCACCGTGGAACGCGAGATTGAACTCATATTCGAGATGAAGGATTTGCCTAAATGATGACCATGAAAAAAATGAGCTATGTCGTGCTCTGCGCCGGCCTGATGCTGGGAGCGTCAAGCGCCCAGGCACAGCTGCGCGTGGAGATTACGGGGATCGGCAGCAACCAGATCCCGGTGGCTGTCGCCAGCTTCGTCAATGAATCGGCGGCGCCGCAATCGCTGTCGGGCATTATCAAGGCCGACCTGGCGCGCAGCGGCGTATTCAAGCTGATCGACGCCGATGCACCCGTATCGGAAACGGCGCCCGTCAGCTACGAGCAGTGGAAATCGCGCGGCGCCGACGCGCTGGCGGCCGGCACCGTGCAAAGCATGGCCGATGGCCGCCTGGACGTGCGCTACAAGCTGTTCGATACCATCAAGGGCGCGCAGATTTCCAGCATGAACAATGCGGCCGCGCCGCAGTTCAACCGCTTGCTGGCGCACAAGATCGCCGATGACATCTATGAGAAGCTGACGGGCGTCAAGGGCGCGTTCGCCACGCGCATCGCCTACGTCACGCAATCGGGCCGCGAATACCGGCTGGAAATCGCCGACGCCGATGGCGAAGGCATCCAGGTCGCCCTGCGCTCGAACGAGCCGATCATTTCGCCGTCATGGTCGCCGGACGGCACCAAGGTCGCGTATGTGTCGTTTGAAAAGAAAAAGCCGATCGTCTACGTACAGAATCTGGTGACGCGCCAGCGCACCATCGTGTCGAATGAAAAAGGCAGCAATTCCGCGCCGAGCTGGAGCCCGGACGGTTCGCGCCTGGCCGTGGCCCTGTCGCGCGACGGCCATACCCAGGTCTACACCGTTAATGCCGACGGCAGCGGCTTGCGCCGCGTCAGCACCAGCAGCGGCATCGATACGGAACCCCAATTCTCGGCCGATGGCCAAAGCATTTACTTCACCAGCGATCGCAGCGGCGGACCACAAATCTACCGCATGTCGAGCAGCGGTGGCGAAGCCAAGCGCGTGACGTTTGGCGGCTCCTACAACATCAGCCCGCGGATTTCGTCCGACGGGAAGACACTTGCTTATATTTCCCGTCGCGACGGCAATTTCCAGCTCTACGCGCTCGACCTGGCTAGTGGCCAGGAACTGCGCCTGTCGGACACCGCCAACGACGAATCACCGAGCTTTTCGCCCAACGGGAAATATATCATGTACGCGACCGAATCCGGACGACGCAAGTCGCTGGCAGTGGTATCGGTGGATGGCCGCGTCAAACAGCGTTTGACTACGCAAGCTGGCAATATCAAGGAGCCCACCTGGGGTCCTTTTATGAAGTAAATGCTGTACAGTTTCACCTTTAACCATGACCCGGAGAATAAAAATGAGTAACTTTAAAAGTTTGGCTTTCATCGCCGCTACCGCAGCTCTGCTGTCCGCCTGCAGCACCCCAGTCAAAGTAGCCGAGACCCCAGTGGTTGAGCGCGCTCCTGAAAAAGTCGTTGCACCAGTTGACACCCGTCAAGTTCAGCCAGTGACGACCGCATCGGTCGATCCACTGGACGATCCAAAAGGCGTGCTGGCTAACCGCAGCATCTACTTCGACTTCGACAAATACGTCGTGCGCGAAGCGGACACCCCAGTCGTGCAAAACCACGCTGGCTACCTGGTGAAAACGCCTAGCCGCAAGATCCTGATCCAAGGTAACACCGATGAACGCGGTGGCGCTGAGTACAACCTGGCCCTGGGCCAGAAACGTGCTGAAGCCGTGCGCAAGTCGATGGCAGCTCTGGGCGTACCAGAAGGCCAAATGGAAGCCGTGTCGCTGGGCAAAGAAAAGCCTAAAGCACAAGGCAGCAACGAAGCAGCATGGGCAGAAAACCGCCGCGCTGACATCGTTTATTGATGTTGACAGGTGAGCGCGGCAGCATTGACGCTTACCTAACTGGCCAGTCATAGGCATAATAATGGGGCGCAGCGCGGTGATTCACCGCCCGGCGCCCCGTTTGCATGTTTGCGTAACCTTAGAAAGCCCGACCCATGATGACATTCTCGAAAGCCGGCGTCGCCGCCGCCTTGATGGCCGCGTTTGCCTACCTGCCCCTGCACGCCAACGCCGCCCTGTTCGATGACGACGAAGCACGCAAGGCCATCCTCGAGCTGCGCGCCAAGGTCGACGCCATGGCGCGTGACCTGAACAGCCGCGTCGACGCCAAGGCGGACAAGACCAGCACCTTGAGCCTGATCAACCAGCACGACCAGACCATGCAAGAGATCGCCCGCCTGCGCGGCCAGATCGAAGTGCTGGGCAACGATCTGGCGAACACGCAAAAGCGCCAGAAGGATTTCTACACCGACATCGACGCGCGCCTGCGCAAGCTCGAACCGCGCCAGGTCACCATCGACGGCCAAGAAGCGGCCGTGGGCGTATCCGAGCAAAGCGCATACGAATCCGCGTTCGGCCTGTTCAAGTCGGGCGACTACAAGGGCGCCGTGACGGCCCTGGACGGCTTCGTCAAGCGCTATCCGGAATCGGCCTATGCGGCCAACGCGCAATACTGGCTCGGTAACGCTTATTACGCCCAGCGCGACTGCAAGAGCGCCATCACGGCCCAGCAGGCCGTGCTGAAGAACTACCCGGACAGCCCGAAGGCGCCCGACGCCATGCTCAACATCGCCAGCTGCTACACGGAGCTGAAAGACAAGCCGAACGCGACCAAGACGCTGAACGCCCTGATCTCGCGCTACCCGGACTCCAGCGCGGCCCAGGCCGCCAAGGAACGGGCCGGCAAAAAGTAAAAGCGGGGAAAAAGTTGCCCGTTAGGTTTGACAGAATCCCGGGTACCCCCTATAATCTTTCTTCTTCGGGTCGTTAGCTCAGCTGGTAGAGCAGCGGACTTTTAATCCGTTGGTCGCAGGTTCGAATCCCGCACGGCCTACCACGAATACGCAGTACTGATCTGCTTGCGAGTTGTTATAGCAAGCATTTTTTTACGGCACAGTGTTACCGAAGTTGTTGTAAAAAGTTTTTGGGTCGTTAGCTCAGCTGGTAGAGCAGCGGACTTTTAATCCGTTGGTCGCAGGTTCGAATCCCGCACGGCCTACCAAATACGTCAGAGAAGCCAACCGTTCGCGGTTGGCTTTTTTGTTTTCAGCAGCATCACTTGCACGCGATGCCATCGCTGACACAAATCAAACGCCTTGTCACCCGCGCTACATCTCTGTCGGACTGTCGTATAATCAGACCATCATGAACGACACCTCATCCTCGACCACGTCCGAAGTTGCGACAACGGAAGCAGCCGAAACATATGACCACTGGTTTCGCGCAAAGGTGCTGACGTCACTCAATGATGATCGCCCCACCGCCTCGCACGAGACAGTCATGGCGCAACTGAGGAAAATCGTCACGCCACAGACTGACGGCCATGCTGCCGATTCAATGGAAGATTGAAGCGCAGGAAGACTTGACCGCGATCCTCACTTACATCGCGCAGCGCAACCAGCCGGCAGCACTGCAGCTTTACAACGACATCGACAACGCCGTTTCCCGACTTCCCTGCCACCCACACCTATACCGATCTGGAAGAGTTTCAGGCACACGTGAACTGGTTGCCCATCCAAACTATGTCGTCGTATATCGTGTTGAAGCAAGTGCGATAGAAATTCTTGCCGTCATGCATACACGGCAACTATATCCCTGAGCAACAATCCTCTCTGCCATACGAAACACCGCTTTTAACGCGGCGCCGGCGGCCAGGCTGGCAGCGGAAGCAGTGGCAGTTCCGCCATTCGTACACGCCCCGCCCCCTGACCTTGCGAGCACCAAAGTTAAGCCACTACACCCGCCGCGCCCGCAGCCACTCCTTCAGCGCATCATTCATGCGCGTTTGCCATCCATCACCGGTGGCCTTGAACGCGTCGAGAATTTCCGCGTCGAAGCGTATGGTCGTGCTGACTTTGCCGCCGCTACCAGCAGGCCTGCCGCGACGACGCGCCATTTCTTGCTGCGCCTCGGGACGGGAAACGGGCTTGTCGCCCACTTGCCAGACGCCCTGCTCAAAAAAACCGTCCGTCAATTCAGGCGCATCGTCGGGGTCAACCCAGGCCTTGCTTGTATTTGTCGATTTCGCGTTCATTTGCCTTCCTCATGCTGATGATTCTGCGCGCCAGGCCACGCGGCGTCCAGACCAATACAATCAGGCGCTCGTCGAGCCAGCCTGCAGTGATAAAGCGGGGTTCTCCATAGTCCTGGCGCTGGTCCGGCAGCGTAATGGTGAGCCCGTCAAACACTTCGTGCGCACGGGCAAAGTCGAGACCACGCTCCCTGAGCGTCTTTTCACGCTTGGCAGCATCAAAAGTGATTCTCATTATTTATTGTAGTAACAAATAATAGAAACAGCCAGCCCTATTTCCGGGCAAGGGCAGCATTAGGACAACTACGTTGTCGCCCCTAACGCGACACCAGCGCCGGCCGCCCGGCCAGATGCACCACCACGCCACCCATCACCCGCCCCAGCGGCACCTCCACCCAGCGGTAAAACGCGGCACCGGCCGCCAGGCTGGCGCCCCAGGCCGTCAGCATGCCCAGCGCCTGCCACTCGGGCTCGAGCGGGACATAGCTGATAAACAGCGCATTCACCAGCAGGCTAACGGGGAAGTGCACGAGGAAGACAGCATATGAAATACGCCCCAGGGCGTTGATGACGTTCCAGGCGCCGCCCTGGGACGGCGTGCGGGCGCGGCCGAACAGGAACAGGGCGCAGGCGGCGATCAGGGCCAGGGCGATGCGGCTGCGGTAGTCGACGGCCAGGGCCAGCAGGACGGGCACGGCGGCCATGGCCATGAGCACGGTCATGGCGCCCGGTTTGCGGGCCGGATCGCTGGCCCACCAGGCCAGCATGCCGAGGCCGTAGCTGCCGAAGAAATACGGCGCCCAGTTGTCCCAGTCCGCGTCGAGATTGAAATACAGCAAGGAAAAAGTGATGCCCACGGTGACGGCCAGCGGCATCAGCCAGTGCCGGCGCCGATGGCCCGCCACGCGGCCGCCCAGCCACAGCAGCGATACCGTCAGCAGGTAGAGCTGGAAATCGATGGCCACGTACCACGCGCCAGCCGACAGCGATTCATAGCCCAGCACGCCATGCAGCAGCAAGGCATGGGCGCTCAGCTGGCCCAGGGTGACGGCGGCCGACATGGAATCGTGCTGCATCCAGATGCTGGCCACGGGCGTAATGATGGCAGCGAGCAAGGTGGCGGCCAGGAAAGGCGGCGCCAGCTTGGCATAGCGGCGCCAGATCGCTTGCAGCGGGGAAGCAATACCGGGACGGCCGGCGGGAGAGAGCGATTTGGCGACGAGAAAGCCGCCGATGACGAGAAACACTTGCACGGCGATACGCGCGCTGCCGCCCAGCCAGCCCAGCAACTCGGGCCACAGCGGCTGCACGTAGTCGGACATGGGTCCGTAAAACGCCAGGTGGTGCAACACGATCAACTGCGCCGCGCCCGCCTTCAAACCATTGATCCAGCCAAACTGCGGACGATGTGCCAGGTCCGCCTGTGATACCACTGCTGCTGCCGTCATTCCCTATCCTTGCCGTGCCAGGTAGTATCGCCAGCCCATCGCGCAACAGGCGCGCGGCTGAGGATTTACCGAAAGGCCGACATCATAGCCGAGCCTGGCAAATGACGGGGCACGGCAGGCGGCTAGACTGCCTGTCCGCCCGCGTCCGGCGCCTCGGGCGCCACTGGCTGCTGCGCCAGGATGGCGTCGAGCAAACCGGGAAAACGGCTCTCGATATCGGCGCGGCGCAGGGTGTTCATGTGCGTCGTGCCCGCGTTTTCCGTGTAGACGAGGCCCGCTTCGCGCAAGACCTTGAAATGGTGGGAGACGGTCGACTTCGGCCGCCCGCCGTCGAGGTCGCCGCAAGCGGCCGCGTCGACTCTGGCCAGGTGGCGCACGATGTCGAGGCGGATGGAATCGCTCAAGGCGTACAGCACTCTTTCAAGGACGAATTCGCTGGCGGGAGGATGTTTGTGTGGGCGCATGAGCAGAATCATACAGCATGCGCTATACTAATTCCATTATTCGAATATTTACGAACTACCGAATCAGTATTTCCATACACCACCATCAACAAAGGCCACCATGTCCGCCCTCTTCCAGCCCTACACCCTCAAAAACGTCACCCTGCGCAACCGCATCGCCGTACCACCCATGTGCCAGTACATGGCCATCGATGGCGTCGCCAACGACTGGCATCTGTCGCATTACGCGGGCATGGCCCGTGGCGGCGCCGGCCTGGTGATCGTCGAAGCGACGGCCGTGGCGCCGGAAGGCCGCATCACGCCCGGTTGCACGGGCATCTGGAACGATGCCCTGGCGCAAGCCTTCGTGCCCGTCGTCAAAGCCATCAAGGCGGCCGGCTCCGTGCCCGGCATCCAGATCGCCCACGCGGGCCGCAAGGCCAGCGCCAACCGCCCATGGGAAGGCGACGACCATATCGCTGACGGCGACGCGCGCGGCTGGCAAACCATCGCCCCGTCCGCCATCGCCTTTGGCGGCGGCCTGCCGAAAGTGCCGCGCGCCATGGACCTCGACGATATCGCCCGCGTGAAACAGAACTTCGTCGACGCGGCCGTGCGCGCCCGCGAAGTGGGCTTCGAATGGCTGGAACTGCACTTCGCCCACGGCTACCTGGCGCAAAGCTTTTTCTCGGCCCACTCGAACCAGCGCGACGATATCTATGGCGGCAGCCTGGAAAACCGCAGCCGCTTCCTGCTGGAAACCTTGAAAGCCGTGCGCGCAGTGTGGCCCGAACACCTGCCGTTGACGATCCGCTTTGGCGTGCTGGAATTCGACGGCCGCGACGAGCAAACCCTGCTTGAATCCATCGGCCTCGTGCGCCAGTTCAAGGATGCCGGCATGGATATGATCAGCGTCAGCATGGGTTTTACCATTCCCGACGTATCGATTCCGTGGGGCCCGGCCTTCATGGGCCCGATTGCCGAGCGCGTCCGCCGCGAAGCGGGCGTTCCCGTCTCGTCCGCCTGGGGCTTCGGCACGCCAGCCATTGCCGAGCGCGTCGTCAAGGAAGAACAGCTCGACGTGGTGATGGTCGGCAAGGCACACCTGGCCAATCCGCACTGGGCATATTTTGCCGCCAAGGAACTCGGCGTGGAACGCGCTTCGTGGACCCTGCCGGCGCCGTACGCGCACTGGCTGGAACGCTACTGATCGTCCTTGACCGTTGCCGGATGCCCCTCCAGGGGCAGTTCCGGCAGGAACAACAGGAAGACCAGTCCCAATAGCAGCAGCACGGCGCCGGCGCCAAACACGCTGGCGATCGCATGGCGGTACACGTCCACCGTCTGCGTCGCCGCCTGCGCACCCAGCGCCGAGACGGCTTCCACGCCGTGCTTGTGCAACTGATGTGCAAGGATGGCGCCGGACGCCGTCACGCCCAGCAAGCCGCCCAGCGAGCGGAAAAAGGCCAGCATGGCCGTACCCACGCCGCGGCGCGCCAGCGGCAAGGCATTTTGCACGGCAATCGTCATGTTCGGCATCACCAGTCCCAGCCCCGTGCCGAGCAAGAAGATGGCCGGCTCAATGACCCAGTAACCGCGCGACGTTTCCATGCCCCAGGCCAGCACGGCAAACGCCAGCAGCGCCACGGCTAATCCCATCACCTGCACCATTTTGTACTTGCCCGAGCGCGACAGCACGCGGCCGTTGAAGATCGACGACGCCACCAGCCCCACCATCATCGGCACCGTCATCACGCCGGACTCCGCCGGACTGGTGCCCATCACCAGCTGGAAAAACAGGGGAAAGAAGACGCTGGCGCCCATCAGGCCCATGAAGGTCACGGCCATCACCAGGCTGGCGATATTGAAGGTGCGGTTCTCGAACAGGTCAGGCGGCAGCACGGGCTCATCCACCCGCCCCACGTGCACGGCCAGCCAGAGGCCCAGCAGCACGGCAATGCCGCCGCACACCTTGATGGCCAGCGCATCCCACGGCCACTCGGTGCCGCCCAGCGCCAGCACCAGCAGGGCCGCCGTGACGGCACCCGTCAGCAATGCCGAGCCAAGATAGTCGATCTGGTGCGCATGCGTGCGCACGGGCTTGCGCATGGCGCGCGCGATGATGACAAAGGCAGCCGCGCCGATGGGCAGGTTGACATAGAAAATCCAGTGCCACGACCAGGCATCCGTGATGACGCCGCCCAGTACGGGACCGAGCACGCTGGTGACGGCATACACGATGGGCACCATGCCTTGCCGCTTGCCCCGCTCGGCCGGCGGCACGATGTCGCCAATGATGATTTGCGCCAGCGGCATGAAGCCGCCCGCACCGAGACCCTGGATGGCGCGGAAGATGATCAGTTCCGTCATGTTCTGCGCCAGCCCGCACAGCACGGAACCGAGCAAAAAGGTCAGCAGGGCCGTGAAGATCATGGGACGGCGGCCGTACTGGTCGGCCAGTTTGCCGTACAGGGGCATGGTGGCCGTCGAGGCCAGCACATACGCCGTCACCACCCACGACAGATGCGCCATGCCGCCCAGGTCATCGACGATGCGCGGCAGGGCCGTGGCGACGATGCTCTGATCCAGCGCACCGAGGCCCAGCACGGCCATCAGGCCCAGGTAGATGGCGCGCACTTCGCGTTCGGTGACGGGCTTGGCCGCGACTTTTTCTGCGCCGGCGGCGTGATCGTGGCCGCTCATGCCTGGCCTATCTCAAGCAGCGGCTGCATGGCCGCTTCCAGTGCATCGATCTGCTGCGGCGTCAGACGGGCGATGCGCTGCGCCAGCGCATCGCGGCGGCGCGCACGCAGGGTTTCGAGGATCGCCAAGCCTTGCGCGGACACCTGTAGCCCCGAGCGGCGCCGGTCTTGCGGATCGGGCGCGCCGCGCTCGACCAGCCCCACCTCTTCCAGCGACTTGACCTGCGCGCTGACGGTCGGCCCGCGCACATTCTGCAGGCGCGCCAGCGCGGCCACGCCGATGCCGGGCTGCTCGTGGATCAGGGCCAGCAGCATGTATTGCATCATCGATACACTACCCTCCAGCTCGCCCCCTTCGCGCTGCATGGAGCGCAGCAGGCGCTTGAACGCCGTACGCAATTCATCGGACAGCGCCAGCGCGCGCTCGGGGATGGGAAGGTCTTCGGTAGTGGGCATGGGAATATATAAGTAGGTAGGCTATCTACCTATATTAATGCACCCCCGAGCGCTGCGCAAGGTTTTTTCCATCCCCGCCCTTCCCAAAACCGCCGCTGGCCGTCATAATAGCCGCCCTTGGGTCGTTAGCTCAGCTGGTAGAGCAGCGGACTTTTAATCCGTTGGTCGCAGGTTCGAATCCCGCACGGCCTACCAAGATTCAGTCGTCATCATGCAAGCATGCTGATACGGCACAGTGTTACCGCAGTTCAGTTGTAAAAGTTTTGGGTCGTTAGCTCAGCTGGTAGAGCAGCGGACTTTTAATCCGTTGGTCGCAGGTTCGAATCCCGCACGGCCTACCAAATACTTCAGAGAAGCCCACGAATTTCGGTTCGTGGGCTTTTTTGTTTTTGGGCGCTCTCTGGTCGCCTCAAAAACCCTCCCGACTCGCACCTAGACCCGCATGGCGCTGTCAAATAAACCACAATCGCAATGCCTTCCTGCTGCAGATGCTCAGTTCAATGGAACCGGTATAAAATCGAGCTTTGGCACAACTGGGAGGTTATATGTCGAAGGACGAAGAAGGCGCGACTGCGAACCGTCAAACTGCTAAAGCTGCGCTCGACAACATTCGCCGCATGCTAAAAGGTGAGGTAGGGTTTCCCGCCCCAGGGGACGCTACAGCTGAGATGATTAAGGCTGCCGTTCCAGTTGTGCAGTCACCTCCTGAAGATCTTCCATTCCATGGCACCTCAGAGCAAGTAATCGCAGGCTTCGAAGATGCGGCGAAAACGACTGATGAGAACATCCAATATTGGAGTGCACTTGAACTGATGAAACTGTTGGGCTATGGAGTCTGGCAAAACTTTGAAGGTGTCATACAGCGTGCATATATCGCCTGTAATCAAAGTGGGTTCACCATCAATGAGCATTTTTCGGAAATACGCGAGAACGTTAAAACTCAAGCAGGAGTGGAGTCGCGAATTCGCGATATCAACGTTACCAGATACGGCGCATATTTGATTGCGCAAAATGCCGACTCCAAGAAGAAACAGGTGGCGTTTGCTCAAACATATTTTGCGGTGCAAACGCGCCGACAAGAATTACAAAGAGATTATGATGAGCAGCTAGTTGAGCAACATCGCCGCCTGTCATTGCGCAGTGACATTGCTGTGCACAATAAGGACTTGGCAGATGCAGCGAAAGACGCTGGTGTAGTTCAGCCAATGGAGTATGCAGCGTTCCAAAACGCTGGCTACCGAGGTCTCTACAACGGACTGGATGCGGCGGGCATCAAAACCACCAAGAGACTCACCGGAAATGCGAAGATTTTAGATCACATGGGCAGCACGGAACTAGCTGCGAATCTTTTTCGTCTTACACAAGCTGAGGAAAAACTACGCCGCGAGGGGATAAAGGGCAAGTCTAACGCCAACGCTGCGCACTACGATGTGGGCCAAAAGGTGCGCAAGGCTATTGCGGACATTGGAGGTACTATGCCCGAGATGTTAGAAGTAGCAGAAGATATCAAGAAAGTTCAGCAACGTTTAGAAAATAAGAAAGCCGTGAAAGAATTAAAATAACATAGGGTCCGGTAGGAACCGGGTCAAGTCCGACATTCGCGGTAGGAACCGGGTCAAGTCCGACATTCGTACACGATTTCAGCCTTGACCATCTCTATCTGCAGCAAGTTGCGCCTTATCAAATACCGATATTGCTCATTCATTGTCATGCCCTTCCCCATACCTCCCCGGCGTCACCCCCATCACCCGCTTGAACATGGCGATGAAGGCGCTGACATTATCGTAGCCCAGGTCCAGCGCAATCGTCGTGACGGGCTGGCCACTAGCCAATAATTCCAGGGCGCGCAGGATGCGGGCGCGCTGGCGCCAGGCCGAGGGGGTAAAGCCGGTCTCCTGAGTAAAACGGCGCGCCAGGGTGCGCGGCGACACGCCGGCCCAGGCGGCCAGCGCTTCCACGCCCCGCTCGTCGGCCAGGTCATCGAGGATGGCGCGCGCCACGCGCAGCAGGCGCGGGTCCGTGGGCAGGGGCAAGCCGAAGGATTCGTGCGGCGAGGAGGCGATTTCATCGAGGATGACGCCCGATATCCGTTCTTGCCGAGCATCGAGCGCGCCATCGTCCCAGGCGCTGGCGCGGTTCACCGCTTCGCGCAGCAGGCCCGAGACGCGCATCACGCAAGGCGCGGCGGGCAAGCTGGCGCAACTGGCTTCGTCCACATACACGCTCCAGCCCGCAAACGGTCCATGCGAACGCAGGCCATGGACGTGATGGGGCGGCATCCACACGCAGTGGCTGGCCGGCACCACCCATTGCCCGCTGTCGGCGGCAACGGAGAGCAAGCCCCGCATTGCGCCGAACAGCTGGCCGCTGGCGTGGCGGT
Organism: Janthinobacterium sp. BJB401; assembly: GCF_013372745.1. Classification (NCBI taxonomy): domain Bacteria; kingdom Pseudomonadati; phylum Pseudomonadota; class Betaproteobacteria; order Burkholderiales; family Oxalobacteraceae; genus Janthinobacterium; species Janthinobacterium sp. BJB401. Next base: position 26,239 of record NZ_JABXFH010000021.1, read on the forward strand.
GCGCCGCCGTCACCCGCTGCTGCGGCTGGGTAATGCGCATGGCGCGCAGCGGCAGCGATGGCGACAAGATTGGCGGATTTGACGTATTGAATGACATAAACAATGCAGGCAAGACAATCCAGCCATCATACAGTGGAGTCTCTTACTATTTCAGGAGTTCACCATGCGCGCAGAAGACGTATTGCCGGATCAACAAAACCAGGGCCAGTTCAATGGCGTCACCGTACGCAAGGGAACGGTGGGCGCCTTCCTGGCCAATGCCCGTGTATGGCTGGATGAGTCCAGCGGCGTCGCCGAACGGACCATGGCCGAGCGCGACATTGTCGACGCCTTGCCCGCTCTGCACGCGCTGGGACTGTTCGATATTGTGCAAGTGCGCGATGCGGCGCTGCGCGAACTGGTGGCTGCCCCTGCAGCGTGAGCAGGCTGACTCGTCCACGGCGCGCATTTCCTCTATCATGCTGCTTTGCCCGCCTTCGCACCCGCCATGCCGTTTACCATTGCCACCCCCGTCCACAGCGAACTGATCATCAAGAAAAGCCGTTTCATCGGTTGCGTGCAGCCGATGACGGACCGCGCAAGCGCGCAGCAGGTGGTCAATGACTTGAAGGCGCAGCATCCGGGCGCCTGCCATGTGTGCTGGGCCTTGCTGGCGGGCGGGCAGTCGGCGGCCGTCGATGATGGCGAACCGAGCGGCACCGCCGGGCGGCCCATGCTCGACGTGCTGCGCCACCAGGACCTGGAAGGCGTGCTGGCGACCGTCGTGCGCTACTTTGGCGGGATCAAGCTGGGCGCGGGCGGCCTGGTGCGCGCCTACACGGATAGCGTGGCGCAAGCGCTGCTGCAGGCGGAAAAGACGGCCATCGTGCGCCAGCGCACCCTGCGCTGCACGGTGCCGTATGCGATGGAAGGCATGCTGCGCCGCGAACTCGATGGCGCCGGCGCCACCTTGCTGAACGTGGAGCACGGCGAGCATGTGCTGTTCGACTTCAGCCTGGCGGAAGCGGCGGCTACCACCCTGCTGGCCCACCTGCATGAGGCGGGCAATGGGCGGATAGCCTGGCTGAAAGTGGAAGCCGAAGAGGAAGAATAAAACTTACAAGTTGGGCGGGCGCTTAATCTGCAGCAAGATGAAATGCGTCCACGCCAGCGCCGGCAGCACCATCAGCAACAGCATCAGTCCGGCCGGCATGTCTGGCACGAAACGCACGAAGCAGCCGAGGAAACCGGCGATGGCCAGCCAGAAGCGCCAGTTGAACGCGTATGCCTTGCGCGCCACGGTGGCCAGCGCGATGCGCCAGAATTCCAGCAAGGCCCACACGCCGCCCGTCAGCAGCAGCGCGGCCAGGGCATTGGCGCCGGGGGCGTCGGCCCAGGTACGCACCAGGTTGTACAACAGCACAGGATAGCCGGCCGTGATGGCCAGGGTGGCCGGGCCGGCGGCGATGACAGCTTCAAACAGCTGCCCTTTGGAACGATGATCCACTGATACCCCTCAAGCCACGACGCCCGAATGGGCGGCGATCACTTGCAGCGCGCCGGCCGCATCCTGCGCCCATACGCGCGTAAAACGGAAGTCGCCATGCGTTTCCACGTCGTGATAGCTGCCCGTCAGTTGCATGCGCACGGAGACGACGGCCACGTTGCCGCTGATGCGCACATGGCGCTCGGACGCGCGCAGATCCGTGATGGCCAGCAGGCGCTGCTCGTGCGCGGCCAGGTCCGCATGTTTGCTCAGCAAGTGGCCCAGGTGATTGGTAAACAACAAGTCGTCGGCCAGCAAGACATTCAACGCGGCCACGTCGGAGGCCATCATGGCCAGGCGCAAGCGCTCTTCCGCATCGAGCACTTGTACTTCAGTTAATGCATTCATCTTCTTCCTATCAAATAGTCTGGCGCATATTAGCAAACGGGAAAAGCATGCTTGCACGAAATAGCTAAATTCACAATCAGCCACAAGGCTTATACCTGTGAAGCATATTTATATAGCGTAATATTCGCAGCGGTATTGCGCAAAACGCCACCATAGTACTGTACAGTGCTTGCCCTTCCGCCCCGGGCTGGGGCAACTGTCAGTTGTAGTACTGTTTTATGTGCTCCGTGCAGTCTCGAATAAAACCAAGATAAGGCCCCTTCATGGCAATTAACATCATCCTCAACCTGCTCGTTGCGTTGCTCGTCTTCGCTTTCATGTTCCACCAGCAACGCAAACACGCGACGTTTACCGTGCGCGTCTTCACGGGCCTGGGCCTGGGCGTGCTGCTCGGCGCGGCCGTGCAGTGGCTGTACGGCGCCGGCTCGCCCATCATCGCGGGCACCAACGAATACATCGACATCGTCGGCAGCGGCTACGTCAAACTGCTGCAGATGATTATCATGCCGCTGATCATGGTCTCCATCATCTCCGCCATCCTGAAACTCAAGGACGCAAGTTCGCTGGGCAAGATCAGCGCGCTGACCATCGGCACCCTGCTCATCACCACGACCGTCGCCGCCGCGCTGGGCATTTTGATGGCCAAGCTGTTCGGCCTGACGGCTGTCGGCCTGACGTCGAGCGCGGCTGAAGTGGCGCGCGGCGTGCAGCTGCAAGGCTCGCTGGAAACGGCGAAAGCCCTGTCCCTGCCGAAACTGCTGGTCAGCTTCGTGCCGACCAACCCCTTCCTCGACATGACGGGCGCGCGCAAGACGTCGACCATCGCCGTGGTGGTGTTCTCCATCTTCATCGGCATCTCGGCCACCGGCATCGCCGCGAAAAAGCCGGAAATCTTCGCCTCGTTCGAGAACTTCATGAAAGTGGCGCACGCCATCGTCATGCGCATGGTTACCCTGGTGCTGCGCCTGACGCCGTACGGCGTGTTCGCGCTGATGTTTGAAGTGGTGGCCTCGTCGAGCTACACGGACATCTTGAAATTGATCAACTTCGTCGTCGCCTCGTACAGCGCGCTGATATTGATGTTCCTCGTGCATCTGGCCATCATCGCCGGCGTGGGCCTGAACCCGCTGCGCTTCGTGAAAAAAGTCTTCCCCGTGCTGGCCTTCGCGTTCACGTCGCGCACCAGCGCAGGCTCCATTCCGATGAGCGTGCAGACACAAACCCAGCGCCTGGGCACGCCGGAAGGCATCGCCAACTTCGCCGCCTCGTTCGGTTCGACCATCGGCCAGAACGGTTGCGCCGGCATCTATCCGGCCATGCTGGCCGTCATGATCGCCCCGACAGTCGGCGTCGATCCCTTCACGATCAGCTTCCTGCTGCCACTGCTGGCCATCATCACCATCGGTTCCGTCGGCGTGGCCGGCGTGGGCGGCGGCGCCACGTTTGCCGCCCTGATCGTACTGTCGGCGATGGACTTGCCCGTCGCGCTGGCCGGCTTGCTGATCTCGGTCGAACCGCTGATCGACATGGGCCGTACGGCCCTGAACGTGAGCGGCTCGATCACGGCCGGCACCGTCACCAGCCGGGTCATGGGACAGACCGACCTGGCCGTCTACAACAGCGACGACGCGCCGGACCTGGACGAAGCGGAGCACGCAGCCTAAGAACGTATCCAGCGGCGCGCCGCGCCTTGCCGCTTTCCTCTATATTGATTCACAATAAATGCAGAGGAAGGCGCAAGGCGATGGAACAGAAATGGCCGCAGCAAATCTGGATCGTGCGTCACGGCCAAAGTGCCGGCAACGTGGCGCGCGATGCCGCCGAAGCGGAAAAGCAGTTGTTGATCGCCATCGCCGAGCGCGATGTCGATGTCCCCCTCTCCGAGCTGGGCACGCGCCAGGCGCAAGCCCTGGGCGACTGGTTCGCTACACTTCCCCCTGAACAACAACCGACCGTCGTGCTGTATTCGCCGTACGTGCGGGCGCAGCAGACGGCGCAAGCCGTGCTGGCGCGCATCGATGCGGACAGCTTGAACTCCGTGGTGGCCGACGAGCGCCTGCGCGAAAAGGAATTCGGCATCCTCGACCGGCTGACCGTGCACGGCATCGCCAGCAAATACCCGGAATTGCACGAGCAGCGCCAGCACGTGGGCAAGTTTTATTTCCGTCCACCAGGCGGCGAAAGCTGGTGCGACGTTATCTTGCGCCTGCGCAGCGTGCTCGACACCATCACCCGCGAATACCGGGGCGAACGGGTGCTGATCGTGGGCCACCAGGTCATCGTCAATTGCTTCCGCTACCTGCTGGAACGCTGCGACGAGGAAGCCATCCTGGCCATCGACAAGGCGGCCGACGTGCCCAACTGCGGCGTCACTTCGTACGCCTTCAACCCCGCCCTGGGCAAGCACGGCAAGCTGCAGCTGGACCTGTGCAACTTCGTCGCGCCTTTGGTCGAATCGGGCACACCCGTCACGGCCCAGCCCGACATGCCGGCCGCGCCCAAATCCTAGTTTTTCGGAGGCATGCATGGACACTACCGACATCACCGCTACCCTGCTGCGCTCATGGCCCCTGCCCATGCCCCAGCCCGACGGCGACAAGGAAGTGCGCGGCCATTTGCTGATCGTTGCCGGCTCGGCCGAGATGCCGGGCGCCATCCTGCTGGCCGCCACGGCCGCCCTGCGCGCGGGCGCGGGCAAGCTGACCCTGGCGACGGGTGCATCGGTGGCGGCGCAAGTGGCCGTCGCCATGCCCGAGGCTCGGGTCATCGGCCTGGACGAAACGGCGCTGGGCGGCTTTCGCCATGAAGCGCAACATCAGCTGGCGCCGCTGGCCGGCAAGGTGGATGCCGTGCTCGTCGGGCCAGGCATGTGCGACACGGCCGCCAGCTGCGAACTGATGCGCCATCTGCTGCCCCTGTTTGCGGACAGCCGGCTGATCCTTGACGCCTGCGCCATGCAGGTCGTACGCAAGCCCGCGCACTTCCGTTTTGATCAGCCCGTGCTGCTGACGCCGCACGCGGGCGAACTGGCCCAGCTGATGGGCCTGTCGAAAGACGCCGTGCTGGCCGACCCGCATGCCTGCGCCATGGACGCGGCGCGGCGCTGGAACGCCATCGTCGCCCTGAAAGGCGCGCTGACCGTCCTCGCCATGCCCGATGGCACCAGCTGGACACATGCGGGCGGCAACATCGGCCTGGCCATTTCCGGTTCCGGCGACACCCTGGCCGGCATCATCACGGGCCTGGCCGCGCGCGGCGCGCCGTTGGAACAAGCTTGCGCCTGGGGCATCGCCCTGCATGCGCTGGCGGGCGAACAGCTAGCCCTGCGCTTCGGCATCCTCGGCTACCTGGCGCGCGAAATCCCGGCCGAGATTCCCGCCCTGCTGCGCAATCTGGCGGCATAAAAACAACAGCATAAGCATATCCAGAAAGAATCGTTAGCGCCGGCGCGTGCCTCCCTTAAGCTCATTGCAACTGTTTCCACACGAACACTAATCGAGCCCAAAGGACACCGCCTTGTATCCGCGCAATTCGACCACCACGCCTTCCCTTCCCGCCACGCCGCTGCGCGCCATCGTTCTGGCCTGCGCCATGCTGGGCACCGCGCCCGCCTGGGCCCAGGACGCGCAGACCACCACCGGCGGCGCCGCTGAAACGGCCGGCGCCAGCATCGACCAGGTCACCGTCGTCGGTTCGCGCGCGCGCAACCGCACGGTGTTCGACAGCAGCGTGCCCATCGACCGCTTCGGCGCGCGCGAAGTGAGCAATGCGCTGTCGACGGGCGACGTGGGCGCGGCCCTGCAAAACCTGTCGCCGTCGATCAACTTCCCCCGTATCGAGTCGAGCGGCGCGTCGGACTCGGTGCGCGGCATCCAGTTGCGGGGACTGGCGCCCGACCAGGTGCTGGTGCTGATCAACGGCAAGCGCCGCCACACGAGCGCCGTGCTCGACACGGAAAGCAGCTTCGCCGGCACCGTGCCGGTCGACATCAACGCCATTCCGCCCAACGCCATCGACCACATCGAAATCCTGCGCGACGGCGCCGGCGCCCAGTACGGCAGCGATGCCGTGGCGGGCGTCATCAACATCGTGCTGAAAAAAGCGCGCACAGGCGGCGCCGCTTCCATCAGCTATGGCGCCAACCACACGCATTTCGAGCCGACCGATCAAACCCTGACGGATGGCCAGACCGTCATCGTCAACGCCGACTATGGCGTGCCGCTGGGCGAAGCGGGCTTCTTTCGCTTCGGCGCGGAAACGCGGCGCCGCTCGCCCACGGAACGGGCCGGCCCCAGCGACGCGGGCTGGACGTCCTACAACTTCACGCCAGCCGACCAGGCGCTCGACGGCAAGGTCGTGTTCAAGTCCGGCGACTCGCGCCAGCGCAACAACTATTTGTTCTACAACACCCAGCTCACCCTGGCCAACGGCCTGGACCTGTACTCGTTTGCCACCCTCAACGAACGCAAATCCGACGGCAGCGCCTACTTCCGCTATCCGGGCGACCCGTCGAATGTACTGGCCCTGTATCCGAACGGCTACCGCCCCGTCACCAACGGCGACAAGCGCGACCTCAGCATCGTGGCCGGCGTGCGCGGCAGCGCGGGCGAGTGGAACTGGGACGCCAGCGCGCGCCACGGCAGCGACCGCTTTGACTACGGCGTGAGCCACTCTGTCAACGCCTCGCTGGGCGCGGCCAGCCCCACGCGTTTCAAGCTGGCCGGTTTCGACTTCCGCCAGAACGCCTTGAACATCGATGCCACACGCAGCATCGACATCGGCTTGCCCGCCCCCTTGAGCGTGGCGGTGGGCGCCGAATGGATGCGCGAAACCTACACCAGCTCGGCCGGCGACCCTGCCTCGTACGCGGCCGGCAGCTTCACGGATGCGCCACCGGGCGCGCAGGCGGGACCGGGCCTGCGTCCATCGGACGCCTACGACGGCAGCCGGCAAATCCGCTCCGTGTATGTGGACGTGGAAAGCGACCTCACGCCGCGCCTGCTGGTGGGCGCCGCCGCACGCTATTCCGACTACAGCGACTTCGGCAGCGCCAGCACGGGCAAGTTGTCCACGCGCTATAAAGTAACGAATAATTTCCTCGTGCGCGGCTCGCTGTCGAACAGCTTCCGCGCGCCGGCCCTCGTGCAGACGGGCTTCCGCTTCGCCACACTGAACTTCAACGCCGATGGCACGGCCCTGCAAACGGCGGCATTGCTGCCGGCCAGCGACCCGCTGGCGCGCAGCTTCGGCGCGCAACAGCTGAAACCTGAAAAATCGACCAACGTCTCGCTGGGCCTGGCCTGGAAACCGGCCGCCGCCACCAGCGTGACGGTCGACGCCTACGTGATCCGCATCCGCGACCGCATCACGCGCTCGAGCGACTTGCAAAGCGACGCCGTCACGGCCTACCTGGCTGCGAATGGCCGCAGCGACATCCAGTCCGTGGCCTACCTGGCCAACCTGCTCGACACGCGCACAAAGGGGCTGGACGTGGTGCTGAACCATGACCTGTCGTTCACGTCAGGCAAGCTGAACCTGAACGCGGCGCTGAACCTGAACAAGACCAGCCTCGACAAGGTACGCCAGAGTGCCGCCGCGCTGTCCAATATCGATCCAAGTCTGACCCTGCTGACGGAGACGAGTTTGTTCCGCATCAAACATGCGTCCCCCAACAGCAAATTGATACTCGGCGCCGACTGGCAGGCGGCCGGCTGGGGCGTGCAGGCGCGCGCCACGCGCTTTGGCGAGCTGAAAGATTTTTCGTACGACAGCGATGCGCCCCTGATCGACGGCATCCCCGCACAGCGCTTCGGCGCCGTCTGGTCGCTGGACCTGGAAGGCCAATTGAAACTGAGCAAGCAGCTGACCTTGAGCGTGGGCGGCAACAATATCCTCGACCGCTATCCGCAGCGCGTGCGTGAAACAAATAACGCCACGTATGGCGGCGCCCTGCCCTACAATTTCATCAACCCCATCGGCGTGAACGGCGCGTATTTCTACGCCAAGCTCAGCTACACGTTTTAACGTTACGGAAAGAACCCATGATCATCAAGAAAATTTCCCACCTCGTCGCCGGCGCCTGCCTGAGCACCCTTCTGCTGTCCGCCGCGCAAGCCGCATCTCCGCTGGTGCTGATGACGGACTTCGGCACGGCCGATGGCGCCGTGTCGGCCATGCATGGCGTCGCCTATGGCGTCGATCCCCAGTTGACCATCTCGGACCTGACGCACCAGATTCCCGACTACGACATCTGGCTGGGCGCCTACCGCTTGTATCAGACGGCCAATTACTGGCCGCAAGGCACGGTGTTTGTGTCCGTTATCGACCCGGGCGTGGGGACCAATCGCAAGTCGGTGGTGCTGAAAACCAAGGGTGGACGCTTTTTCGTGGGGCCGGACAATGGCCTGTTCACCCTGATCGCCGAGCGCGACGGCGTGGCCGAACTGCGCGAAATCGATGAAAAGGTCAACCGCCTGGCCGGCTCCGCCGAGTCGTACACCTTCCATGGCCGCGATGTGTACGCGTATGTCGGTGCGCGCCTGGCGTCGGGCGCCATCACGTATGAACAGGTGGGCCCGCAATTGCCGAGTGAATCCGTGGTGAAAATCGCGTATCAAAAGCCTGTGCGCGACGGCAACACCATCCGCGGCATCGTGCCCGTGCTCGACGTCAAGTATGGCAATGTGTGGACGAATATCCCGAAATCGCTGCTCGACGAATTGCAGGTAAAGCTGCACGATCCGCTGCAAGTGCGCATCTTGCACAAGGGTAAGCAAGTGGCCAAGGTGACGGCGCCATTCGAGCACACGTTTGGCGGCGTCGCCAAGGGCAAGCCGCTGGTCTACCTGAACAGCCTGCTCGACGTGGCCGTCGCCATCAGCCAGGGTGACTTTGCTGCCAAGCATCACATCGAATCGGGCGTGGATTGGGAAGTGGAAGTGAGCAAGGCCCCTGCCGCCAAATAAACCACCCGAAAACGGCCAGGGCATCCTGCCCTGGCCGTTTTCGTATCCCATGCGGGTTTGCGCTACATCAAACGCAGCGCTGTCCCCGCCTCCGCCAGCACCCAGCACGGGCAACTCCGGTGAACCTGTGCCATCCCACCTACTCTAATTCTTGCAAGCGATGCCAGCCTTGTTCCAGATACGCAATCTGGCGAGGCATGCGTTTCCACGACAGTCTTTCACTGAAAAGGAATCATCATGACGGCTACACTCCTGACCACCAGCAAGCTCGTCTTCGGCAGCGCCATCGTCTGTGCGCTGCTGGGCGGTTGCAACAAACGCAACGACACCAATACCACCGCTACGCCGGCCACCACCGCGCTGGCGACGCCGCCCGCCACCAGCGGCACATCCGGCACCACGGGCACGACCAATCCGGACACCACCACGCCGGCCACGCCAGGCACCACGCCGGGCATGACACGGGGCACCACCACCAATCCCGATGGCACTACCACGCCCAATAACGGCACGGGAACTGGCACCGGCACAGGAACGACGCCCGGCACGGGAACTGGGACTGGTACGGGAACTGGCACGGGGACCGGGACTGGGACCGGCACCACGCCACCACCGCGCAACAGCTAGCGCGCCCTGGCTGGCTGGCCTGGCAAAAAAAGAGCCTTCCGAGGAAGGCTCTTGAAATACCACGGCACAGCGTAAGCTGCGCCTTGGCCCGGTATTACTTTTGCAGGCTGACCGATGTCGCCTTCGGCGTGCGGCGTCCCATCAGGAACAGCACGGCCTTTTTCAGCATGCGGTAGACGAAGCGCACCAGCAGCAAGGTCAGCACGCATTCGAGCAAGGTCAATATCATGGCCACGGCGACCGGCATGCGCGCGGCGCGGCGGTGGAACTTGGCCACGGCGCCATCGCGGGCGATCTCGATGCTGTCGTAAAAGGTCGGCACGACCAGCAGGGTCAGTATCGTCGACGTGATGGTGCCGCCGATGATGGCGATCGCCAATGGACGATAGAACTCGCCGCCCTCGCCCAGGCCCAGCGCCACGGGGAACATGCCGGCGATCAGCGCAAACGTCGTCATCAGGATGGGGCGCAGACGCATGCGGCCCGCATACATCAATGCGTCTTCGCGGCCATGGCCCTCTTCCTCGCGCTTGCGCGCCGCGTCGAGCAGCAGGATGGCGTTCTTGGCGACCAGGCCCATCAGCATGATGATGCCGATAAAGCTCATCAGGTTGAGGGTGTTGTTCGTGATCACCAGCGCCACTACCACGCCAATCAAACTGAGCGGCAAGGACATCATCACGGCCACCGGCGCCGTGAAGGAACCGAACTGCATCACCAGGATCAAATACATCAGGCCGATACCCATCACCAGCGCGATCAGCATTTCCGTGAACAGCTCTTGCTGGTCCTGGCCGGCGCCGCCCAGCGCCAGGCCGTAGCCGGGCGGGAAGTCGATGGAGTTGGCCAGCTTCATGGCGTCGCTCGTCACTTCGCCATTTGAGCGGCCCTGCGCATTGGCCGACACGGTGATCGTGCGCTTGCCATTCTTGTGCTCGATGCCGGACGGACCCTTGCCCATGGTGATGGTGGCGATCTGGTCGAGCGGCACCATTTGCGACGTGCCCGTCACGCTGATCGGCAGGCGCTCGATGTTTTCCGACGCCACGCGGTCATCGGGATGCAGGCGCACGGCCACGTCGCGCGTTTCGCCCGTCGGATCGACCCAGTCGCCCACTTCCACACCGGCAAACGCCACGCGCAACGATTGCGCCGCGTCATTGACGGAAATGCCCATCGAGTTGGCCAGGCCACGGTTCAGTTCGATCTGCAGTTCGTTCTTCGGATCCTGCTCGGACAAGCCCACGTCGACGGCACCAGGAATGGCGCGCAGCTTGTCCATGTAGGCATTCGTGATTTCCATGAGTTTACGCGAATCCGGGCCCGTGAATTCCACCTGGATCGGCTTTTGCGAACCGTTGCTCAAGTCATCCTGCACCACGTATTCGGCGCCCACCAGGCGCGACATCTTCTCGCGCAACTCGACCGCGATTTCCTTGGCCGAACGCTTGCGGGTATTGCGCTTGCCGATGTCGACATACACGCGTCCGCCACCCGCATTGATGGAGCTGTTGGTATCCTTGGTTTCAGGCAAGGTGCGCGCCAGTACGGCCGCCGCTTCCAGTTTCAGACGCGAATACTCGATGCTGCTCGACGATGGCGTGCGCACATTAATCATCAAGTTGCCCGAATCGGATGCCGGCAAGAAACTCGTGCCGCCATGCGTGGAGTGCAGGACGATGGCGCCCACCAGGCTGCCGAAGGCGATGACGGCCATCCAGCGGCGGTGATGCAGGGCCCAGGCGATCACGCGGCCATAGCGGTCGGCTTGATGGTCGAACCAGTGGTTGAATTTTTCCAGCACGCGGCCAATACCCTTTTTCGGCGCCGAGTGTTCCTCGACCGGGTCGCCCCAGTAGGCCGACAGCATCGGGTCGAGCGTAAACGAGATGCCCAGGCTGACGAGCACCGAGCACGTCACCGTCAAGGCAAACGGACGGAACCATTCGCCGGAGATACCAGGCATGAAGGCCACAGGAATGAAGACGGCGATGATGGAGAAAGTCGTGGCGGCCACGGCCATCCCGATCTCGGCCGTGCCTTCCAGCGCGGCCGTGCGGCGATCCTTGCCCATCTGCATGTGGCGCACGATGTTTTCGCGCACCACGATGGCGTCATCGATCAGCACGCCAATGGCCAGCGACAGGCCCAGCAGAGTCATGAAGTTCAGGGTGAAGCCGCACAGCCACACGGCAATGAAGGCGGCAATCACGGACGTCGGCAGGCTCAGCGCCGTGATCAGGGTCGAACGCCACGAGTTCAGGAAGGCGTAGACGACGAAAATCGTCAGCACGGCGCCCAGCACCAGCGATTCGATCACATTGTTCAAGCTATGCTGGGCGTTTTCGCCGCCGTCGCGCGTCACTTGCAGGATCGTGCCTTTCGGCAAGGTCTTGTTGATTTCCGCCACCATGTCGCGGATCTTGTTGGCCACGCTGACGGTGGAGGCGTCGCGCACGCGGGTGATGGAAATGCCCACGTTGGGCTTGCCGCTGCGCATGCTCAGGCTGTTGACTTCGGCAAAGCCATCCTCGATGGTGGCCACTTGCGCCAGGCGCACGATTTCCTCGCCGCGGCGCTTGATCACCACTTTCTCGAAGTCGCTTGGCGACTCGATGCGGCCGACCAGGCGGATGCTTTTCTCGTCCAGGGTGCCGCGCACCTTGCCCACCGGGGCATTCGTGTTCTGGTTGCGCAAGGCGGTCACGACGTCGCTGACGGACACATTATATTCACGCAATTTTTCCGCCCGCAGCAGCACGGACAGTTCGCGTTTCAGCGAGCCGCCCACGTTGACCAGCGCCACGCCATCGACGGTGCGGAAGCGGTCCGACAGCACGTCTTCGGCCAGGCGCGAAATTTCCGCATGGCTTTGCGCATTCGACGACAGCGCCAGCTGCATGATCGGTTCGGCGGCCGGGTCGATGCGCTGCAGGATAGGCTCGCGCATTTCCGTCGGCAACTTGTAGCGGACGGCGGCAATCGCATTGCGGATATTGTCGGACGCTTCGATCAAATTGGTATTGAAGGAAAACTTCAGGAAGATGCTGGCCGAACCTTCATTCGAATCGCTGTTGACCTCGGTCACGCCGGAAATGCTTTGCAAGGATTTTTCCAGGCGGTTCACCACTTCGCGCTCGACCGTGTCGGGCGATGCGCCCGGGTAAGGAATGCTGACGACGATGAACGGCACTTCGACGTCCGGATTCTGGTTGACGCGCAATTTCTTGAGCGCCAGCAAGCCGACGCACATCATGGCCAGGATCAGGACGATGGTGGCGGTGGGCCGCTTGATACTGAAATCGGAAAGGAACATGGCTTAGTTTCCTTTACCGGCAACGGCGGTGCTGCTGCTGGCCACGGCGGCGGCTGGCACGGCCTTGGCTGCCGTCAATTCCACTTTCTGTCCATCCTTGAAGGTCGAGCCCGGCGTGCGCAGCACGGTGTCGCCGCTGGCCAGACCACTTTGCACTTCCCACTGGCCCGTGCGTACATCGCGCGCGCCGATGCGCAAGTTGACTTTATGCAAAGCCTTGTCCTTGACTTTCCACGTGTACGTGACGTCGCCCGCCTTCACCAGGGCCGAGTCGGGTATCATCAGCGCGCTGACGGTTTCCGTCTCGATGCGCCCTTCCGCATACAGGCCCGCCACGCGCGGCTGTTCCTTGTCGTTGAAATCGACCAGCACGGCCACCTGGCGCGTGACGGTATTGGCGGCAGGATCGACGCGGCGCACCTTGCCCGCGAAATCCTGGCCTGGATAACCATTGATGCGGAACAGCACGGGCTGGCCCACCTTGACGACGCCGATCTTGTCGGCCGACACCAGGCCTTCGAGGCGCATGCTGGTTGGATCGATGACCTTGATCAATTCCTTGCCGATTTGCGCCGTATCGCCATTCGATACCTTGCGCTCGCTCACGATGCCGTCGAACGGCGCGCGCACGAGGGTGCGCTGCAGCTGCTGACGGGCTTGCACGGCGCGGCTTTTCGCGGCGGACAAATCGCTCTGTGCATTGTTGCGGCGAATTTCCGCGTCTTCCAGCGCCTGCGTCGACGTCATGCCCGAGGCGCGCAGGGTTTTCATGCGCTGGAACATGCGTTCGGACTGTTCCAGCACCTGGCTGGCGGCGCGGCTGGCTTCCTCGGCCGAGTTGAGGCTGTCGCGGATGGACGTTTCATCCAGGCGCACCAGCACGTCGCCCCGTTTGACGACTTCACCGTTTTCCTTCAGGACCTGGAGCACCACGGCCGACACTTCAGCGCGCAAGTCCGCGTTGCGCTCAGGCTGCACGGAACCGGTGATGACGGGGCCCGACGCCAGCGCATTGCTCTGGATGGTCAGCAAGTCTTCCGGGGATACCAGCAAATTGACGGCAGCGCTCGCCTGTTCCTTGGCATTCTTGCCGCCCTTGCCGGGGTCTTTGGACTCTTTGCCGCAGGCGGCCAGGGCAGAAGCGATTGCCAGAACAAACAGGGTTTTGCGCAACATGGGTAATTCTCCGGATAGATAGCACCACTACCGTCCGCGCGGCCCGGATAGGGCTGCAAGCGATAGCAGGCATAATTTTTTTATTAAAACCACAAGCGCCAAAGTATCCATGAGCGTGTCCGGGCATGTCAATCGGCGGTTTCCTGTAATGCTTTAATGAATGGATGAAACGTAGTTTTTACGCCCTGAAACGCAAAACCCCGCCTTCAAGCGGGGTTTTGCGTTTCAGGAGAAGCGAACTTAGCGGGCAAACACGGTGTTGATCAGGAAACCGATGGCCACGCCCGTGCACAGGCCGCCGGCGATTTCCACCAGGGTATGACCCATGCGCTCGCGCAAGGTCTTGTGCGCGGCGCTGGCCGCTTCTCCGGCCAGGCGGTTGATGGCGGCCGCCTGCTTGCCCACGTGCTGGCGCAGGCTGTTGGCGTCGATGATGACGATGAAGGCCAAGGTCACCGCCACGCCGAAGGCTGGATGGCCGATACCTTCGCGCAAGGCGATCAAAGTTGCCATGCTGGAAACGACGGCGCTATGGTTGCTGGGAAAGCCGCCGTTGCCGACCAGGCCGAACGCCCATTGCCGCGTGCGGACACTGTTGATCAGGAATTTGATCGGACCGACCAGGATCCAGGCGATCAGGGGCGTGACGAGGTAAGCGATATCCACGGGGTATTCCTTCTTATATATGTAGAGAGTGTGTCAGGGGCTGCTGCAGCCAGACAGGCGCGCCGCAATTATCGCAGATCATCCGCGCCAGCAGAACTGTCTATCGCCAGTCCATAAAAACGCCGCCGGCGGCGGCGATCATATAAAATCATGGCATATACAACAATTGACGTATATCAACACTGAGTGCGGCGCGCACAGCGGCGCGGATAATCAAACGTCTTTCATACTTGCAACGGGGTCCTCATGCGGCATTTCAGAATTTCCTTTTTAGTCACTTTTATCCTGATGGCGGTGTCGGGCTGGTGGGGTTACAGCCATGGCGGCATGGCCGGCATGATCCAGGCGCTGTGGATCACGGGCGTGCTGGGCATCATGGAAGTGTCGCTGTCGTTCGACAATGCCGTGGTGAATGCCTCGGTCTTGCGCCACTGGAATGAATTCTGGCAAAAACTGTTCCTGACGGTCGGTATCCTCGTGGCCGTCTTCGGTATGCGGCTGCTGTTCCCGCTGGTCATCGTTTCCGTCGCCACGGGCCTGGGCCTGGTCGACGTGTGGACCATGGCCACCACGACGCCCGATGTGTATGCCAAGCACCTGACGGACAACCATGCGCAAGTGGCGGCCTTCGGCGGCGCCTTTTTGCTGCTGGTGTTCCTGAACTTCCTGTTTGACGACGAGAAGGAATTGCACTGGCTGGGCTGGGCCGAGGAAAAAGTCAACGCGCTGGGCACCGAAAGCCTGGCCGTGCTGATCACCATGGGCGCCGTGGCCGCCTGCGTGGCCATGGGCCCTGCGGACGAAAAATACAGCGTGCTGGCGTCGGGCATCGTCGGCATCGCCGTCTACATCGGCGTGAACTGGATCAGCGGCTTGCTGGAAGAAGACGAACCGGACTTACAGGATGAGGCGGAAGAAGGCGCGGCGCCAGCCAGAAACGGCAATGGCGACCTCGTGAAAACGGTGGCGCGCGGCAGTATCGGCGGCTTCCTGTACCTGGAAGTGCTGGACGCCTCGTTCAGCTTTGACGGCGTGATCGGCGCGTTCGCCATCACCAACGACGTCGTCATCATCATGCTGGGCCTGGCCATCGGCGCCATGTTCGTGCGCTCGATGACGGTGTTCCTCGTGCACAAAGGCACCCTCGACGAATTCGTCTACCTGGAACACGGCGCCCATTATGCGATCGGCATCCTTGCCTTGATCATGCTGGCATCCGTCAAGTACCATATTCCGGAGTGGTTCACGGGCCTGTCGGGCGTGGCCTTCATCCTGGTCTCGCTGTGGTCATCCCTGCGTTATCGCAAACGGCACGCGGCACAAGCTTGAAATCGGGGGTTCCGCCCCCAATTGAAAGAGTAATGGCACGAGCGCCTGGCGCTCATCCCATGAAGGAATGTTTGCACTTAATTACTAAAGGAGCACCACATGGCAATCAGTTTGCAAAAAGGCGGCAACGTCAACCTGAGCAAGGAAGCACCGAACCTGAAGAAGATCATCGTCGGCCTCGGCTGGGATCCTCGTTCGACGGACGGCGCCACCTTCGACCTTGACGGTAGTGCTTTCCTCCTGAAAAGCGACGGCAAAGTCCGTGGCGACTCTGACTTCATCTTCTACAACAACCTGAAGTCGACCGACGGTTCCGTCGTCCACACGGGCGACAACACGACGGGCGAAGGCGAAGGCGACGATGAGCGCATCGAAATCGACCTGTCGCGCGTGCCGGCAGACATCGACCGCATCAGCATCACCGTCACCATTCACGACGCCGACGCGCGCCGCCAGAATTTCGGCATGGTCTCGAAAGCCTTCATCCGCTGCCTGAACGCGGAAGGCGAAAAAGAAATCGCCCGCTACGACCTGTCCGAAGACAGCTCGACGGAAACGGCGATGATCTTTGGCGAAATCTACCGCTACAACGGCGAATGGAAGTTCAAGGCCATCGGCCAGGGCTTCAACGGCGGCCTGGGCCCTCTGGCCCGCTCGTTCGGCGTCAATGCCTAAACGTTTTATGCGCTAAACATAGCCGCCTGGACGTATTCAGGCGGCTTTTTTTTGGAGATTTATCATGCCAGTATTTAGTGTCACGGGCGACGTCGATCCATTCCTGCACGTCAGCATGAAGCAGGGCGAAACCATCTATTGCGAATCCGATGCGATGGTGATGATGGAAACGGCGCTGGACTTGAAAGGCAAGATGACGGGCGGCCTGGGTAGCGCCATCATGCGCCGCTTCGCGAATGGCGAATCGTTCTTCCAGCAGCACATCGAAGCGGTGCGCGGCAGCGGCGACTGCCTGCTCTCGCCCACCCTGCCGGGCGCCATCGAAGTGGTCGACGTGGGCGCGCGCCAGTACCTGCTCAACGACGGCGCTTTTGTCGCCGCCACCTCGGGCACGGAAATGAAGGTGCGCACGCAAAGCATCGGCAACGCCTTGTTCGCCCAGTCGGGCGGCTTCTTCGTCATGGAGACGGCCGGCACGGGACAAGTGGTGGTGTCGGGCTTCGGCTCCATGTTCCAGCTCGACGTTGAGCCGGGCAAGGACGTCGTGATCGACAATTCCCACGTGGTCTGCTGGGACAACAGCCTGAAATACGAGATTTCCGTGACCACGGGCGGCGGCGCCAGCGGCGGCGGCATCGGCGGCTTCCTCGGCAATATCGTCAATAGCGTGACCAGCGGCGAAGGCATCGTGCTGCGCTTTTCCGGCTCCGGCAAGGTGTTCATCTGCTCGCGCAACCGCGATGCGTTCCTGAAGTGGACGGCGTCGGGCAAAGCCGGCTGACCCCTTCCCTCTAAGGCCAGGTTAAGTCTGGTCGCTTAGACTCCCCGCGCGCGCACCTGCGCGCGGCTTCCCCTATTTCCACCCGGTCCCCGTACATGCAAAGAGTCTGGTTCAACAAAACATTTTCCTCGGTCGGCACGGCCATGCGTTTGATCCGCGAGGCCGACATGGCCGCGACGAACGGCGCGCCCCGCTATCACATCGTGTGCAGCAATACGAACGCGCACGCTGCCGCTTTTTTGGCTGCTCACGAATACGCGGTCGAACCGTCGGGCCTGACGGGCCTCAATTATGTCGAGTGGTGCCTGGAATTTTGCCGCGAGCGCAACATCACGATTTTCTGGCCCGGCAAGGAAGCGGGCCTGATCGGCAGCGCCAGCGCGCGCTTCGCCGCCATCGGTACGCGCGTGCTCAGCGTGGCCAGCGAAGAGACCCTGAATTTGATGCACGACAAGGCGCGCTTCTGCGCCGGCCTCGACCTGCCGATGGCGCGCCCGGCCGACTACCGCGCCGTGACGACCATCGAAGAATACGATGCCGCCTGGGCCGAGCTGTGCCCGCTGCATCGCAAGCTGTGCATCAAGCCGTCCGAATCCGTGTATGCCTTGGGCTTTGCCATTCTCGATGAAGAACGCAGCAGCGCCCAGCTGCTGCTGGCCGGCGCCGCCTACCAGATCAATGCGCAGGAACTGCGCACGGGCCTCGCGCAAATGGCATCGTTCAAGACCCTGCTGCTGATGGAATACCTCGATGGCCACGAATACAGCGCCGACTGCGTGGCCGACCAGGGCACGCTCATTTGCGCCGTGCCGCGCAAGAAGCTAAACGGAGGCGGCAGCGGCCAGCTGATCGAGCTGCGCGCCGACTTGCTGGCGGCCTGCGACAAACTGGCGCGCGACTACCGCTTGAATGGCGTCTTCAACATCCAGTTCCGTGTAGGCGCGCATGGCCTGGCGCTGCTGGAGATCAACCCGCGCATGTCGGGCGGCATCGGCATGGCCTGCGCGGCCGGCCCCAACCTGCCCTACCTGGCGCTGGCCGGTTTCGACCAGGGCTTTGACAAGCTCACCGTGCCCGCCATCGCCGAAGGCATGCGCGTGGGCGAAGCTGCCTACGCCGTGGAGCTGCCATGAACATCGTCAGGCAGCAGATGCCCACGGGCGAGCTGACCCTCAAAGTGGACGAGGCGCGCTTTCCGCTGGACTGGCTGATCGGCTTTGCCGCGCGCGCCAACGCCAAGCGCGGCTTCCTGTTCCTGTCCAAGGTGCTGGGCAAGCACTGGCCCGTCACGCCGCGCGCCATGCAAACCATCCACGACGACCTGGCCGCGCAGATTCCTCCCAGCCTGCCCGGTCCCGTCGTCTTCATCGCCATGGCGGAAACGGCCGTCGGCCTGGGCCAGGGCGTGTTCGAAGCGTGGCTGCGCGCCAATCCTAACGGAAAAGCGCTGTTTTTGCACAGTTCGCGCTACCGCGTGGGCACGGTGCCCTTCTTCGAATTCGAGGAATCGCACAGCCACGCGCCACGCCAGTTTCTGCATTTGTCGGACGCGGCCAGCGCGCTGTTTTCCACGGCCCGCAGCCTGGTGCTGATCGACGATGAAGCGTCGACCGGCAACACCTTCGCCAACCTGGTGCAAGTGTGCCGCGCGCGTTATCCGCAGCTGGAAAAACTGCACCTGGGCGTGATTACCAATTTCATGGGCCAGGCCGCCAACGCGGGCTTGAGTGAGCGTTTCGGCCTGCCCACCAGCATCGGCGCAGCCTTGTCCGGCCAATACGCCTTCCAGGCCGGCGCTGCGCCAGCTCCCGTGGCGGCCAGCGCGCAGCGCTTCGAGGCGAATGCGGAACGGGGCGCCAGCCCGGCGTTCGGCCGCATCGGCGTGGGCCGCGCCTTGACGCCGCCGCAAGGCCTGGCCGTGCAACTGGCGCAGGAAATCGGCGCCGGCGACTCCGTGCTGGTACTGGGCACGGGCGAATTCATGCACCCGTCGTTCCTGCTGGCGCGCGAACTCGAAGCGCTGGGCAAGAACGTCGTGGTGCAGTCGACCACGCGCTCGCCGATCCTGTCGTGGGGTTCCGTCGGCCACATCGTCAACTGCGACGACAACTACGGCGAAGGCATCGCCAATTACCTGTACAACGTGGCGCCTGGCCAGTACCAGCACGTTTTCATCTGCCATGAAACCCCGGCCAGCCCGGCCCTCATGCAACTCGCCGGCCAGTTGAACGGCCGCCTGTTCCACTTTCAGTCAGAGACCAAAATTGAAGAAATTCCTGTTTGTTGATCTGGACGACACACTGTTCCAGACCCCTAAAAAATGCCCGGGCGAGACCGATTTGCAGCCAGCCGCCTATTTGAAAAATGGCGACGCCTGCTCGTTTACGACGGCGCGCCAGCGCGCCTTCTTTGAATTCGCGCAAAGCGGCATGACCCTGATCCCCGCCACGGCCAGGAATGGCGACGCGTTTCGCAGGGTCGACCTGCCGTTTACCAGCTACAGCGTGCTCGATTACGGCGGCATCGTGCTGCAGCCGGGCGGCGCGCTCGATGCGGGCTGGCTGGCCCTGATGCAGAACGACATGCAGACGGCCCTGCCCGGCCTGCGGGACGCCATGCGCATCATCGACGATTTCCAGGTCAGGACGGGCATGCCTTCGCGCGCGCGCCTGATCGAAGACTACAACACGCCGTTCTACATCGTCGTCAAAGACCATGAAGCGCGCGGCGAACGCCTGGCCGACATCGAAGAGCAAGTGCTGCAGCAGTGGATCGCCACCGAAGGTTCGGACTACTTCATCCACCGCAACGGCAACAACCTGGCCGTGCTGCCGAAGACCTTGAACAAGGCGCGCGCCGTCGCCTACCTGCGCGCGGAACTGGAAGCCGAACATGGCCCCATCGTCAGCTTCGGCATGGGCGACAGCCGCTCGGACGCGCGCTTCATGGCCGCCTGCGACTACGCCATCATCCCCAACGGCACCCAGCTGGCGGCACTCACGGTGGCGGCGCTATGACCGACGGCAAGCAGCATTTCAGCGGCAGCTACCGCCAGGAAGACGTGGAGTTTCTGCTCACGCCCATGGCACTCGAACCCATCCTCGACCTGGCCGAAAAAGAGCGTTTGATCCAGTCGGGCCAGCGCCACTACAGCGAAATGCTGTCGCCGGAATCCCTGCCTTCGCCCGCCTACCTGGCGCTGTTCCAGAGCGCGTTCGCGGCCAACCGCCTGCAGATGGCGCGCGACTGCCTGCGCCTGGCCGCCCTGATCGCGGCGCGCCGCACTGGCGCCATCACGCTGGTGTCGCTGGCGCGCGCCGGCACGCCCGTGGGCGTCATCCTGGGCCACTTGCTGCGCCAGGTGTTCCAGCGCGAATGCTGCCATTATTCCGTCTCCATCATCCGCGACCGCGGCATCGACGCGAATGCCTTGAACCACATCCTGGCACAAGGCCATGCGGCCGACTCCATCGTCTTCGTCGACGGCTGGACGGGCAAGGGCGTGATTTCGCGCGAACTGCGCCAGACGGTCAACGACTTCAACGCGGCGCATGGCACGGCGATCGACGGCGGCCTGTTCGTGCTGTCCGACCTGGCCGGCACGGCCGCCTGCGCCGCTTCGGCCAGCGACTACCTGATCCCGTCGAGCATTCTGAACGCCACCGTCTCGGGCCTGGTGAGCCGCTCCGTGCTCAATGATGCCATAGCCCCCGGCGACTTCCACGGCTGCGTGTACTACGCGCAGTTCGAAGCGCACGATCAGTCGCGCGCTTTCGCCGACGGCCTGGTGGCCGACGCCGTGGCGATTGCCGCCAGCAGCGGCATCCCGCTGGCCGAAGCGAGCGATGCGCCAGCCATGGCGGCCCGCTCGCAAGCCTACATGGCCGCCGCGCAGCAGGAATACGGCATCAGCGACATCAATCTGATCAAGCCAGGCATCGGCGAAGCGACGCGCGTGCTGCTGCGCCGCGTGCCCGAGCGCCTGATCGTGCGCGACACGAATGCGCCGGACGTGGCACATTTGCTGCTTCTGGCGCAGGAAAAAGCCATACCCGTCACAGTAGAACCGGCGCTGCCTTACCAGGCGGTCGCCCTTATCAGGAGCGCAGTCGATGGATAACAACTCCCTACACCCACAAAGTGAGCATAAAGCGGCGCTGGGCGCCTCCATGTATGTGCCGACCACGCACAAGGATTTGCTGGCGATCGCCAATGGCGACAAATTCAGCCATTTGCGTTCGGTGATCCTTTGCACCGAAGACGCCATCGCGGAACGCGATCTCAGTTACGCGCTGTTCAATTTATCGCTGGCGCTGCAGAACATGTGCGACGAATCGGATACCTTGCGCTTCGTTCGGGTGCGCAATCTCGACGTGCTGGCGCGCGTGCTGGCCATGCCCGGCGCCGACAAATTGAGCGGCTTCGTGCTGCCGAAATCCACGCGCCACAACTTCAGCGCGTATTTCGAGCTGGTGCGCCATACGCATCATCTGTTGATGCCGACGCTGGAAACGGCGGAAGTGTTCGACGACGAGGAAATGAAGCAGTTCCGCATCATTTTGTCGGCGCCGGAAGTGCGCCGCCGCATCCTGGCCCTGCGCATCGGCGGCAACGATCTGCTGGCTCTGCTGGGACTGCGCCGCCCCACCAGCGGCACCATCTATCAAACGCCGCTGGGCCAGGTCATCGGCCGCCTGGTCACCATCTTCAAGCCGCACGGCTTCCAGCTGACGGCGCCCGTCTTCGAGCACCTGTCGCAAGGCAGCTGGCTGGATGCCGAAGTGGCGCAGGACATGGCGCACGGCATGATCGCCAAGACGGCCATCCACCCGGACCAGGTGCCGCAGATCGAACGCCACTACCAGGTGGCGCAGTCGGACATCGAACTGGCGCTGCGCATCATCGACCCGGACAGCCCGGCCGTGTTCCGCATGCAGGAATCGATGTGCGAAGTGGCGACCCACAGTAGCTGGGCGCTGCGCATCATCGAGCAGGCGCGCCTGTTCGGCATCCGCCATGCGGCCGATGGCGCCGCCGCGCACCATCCGACTACCTCATTGATTCAACTCTCAAGCGACGAAGGGATTGCACGACCATGACGAATTTCACACGCGGACAAAAAGGCAAACTGGCGGACCTGGGCTTGAATGGCCCGTTTGCCGTCACGCTCGATATCGTTTCGGGTTCGATGGAAGTGGACGTCAGCTGCTTCGGCGTCGATGCGGCCGGCAAGCTGTCGGACGACCGCTACATGGTGTTCTTCAACCAGAAAAGCGCGCCGGACAACGCCATCACGGTGGACTTGAACGGCCCCCGCTCCACCTTCCAGGTCGACCTGGCCCGCCTGCCCGCCTCGATCGACAAGCTGGTGTTTACTGCGGCGACGGAACAGGGCAGCATGCGCGCGCTGGGCAACTCCAGCATGGCGCTGGGCCAGGCGGCCACGTTTGCCTTCACGGGCAATGACTTCCAGGACGAGAAAGCCGTCATCATCGGCGAACTGTATCGCCGCGACGGCAGCTGGCGCTTCGGCGCCGTGGGCCAGGGTTTCGCGGGCGGCCTGGCGGCGCTGCTGAAGCACTTTGGCGGCAGCGAGGCGGCTTCGTCGTCCCCGGCGCCAGCGCCGGCTTCCGTGCCTGCGCCAGCGGCTCCGCCTGTGGCGAATAAAATCTCGCTGTCGAAAATCCGTCTGGAAAAGCGCGGCGACAAAATTTCGCTCGACAAGCGCGACAGCGGCGGCTATGGCCGCATCCGGGTCAACCTGAACTGGAACCAGAACGCGTCGCAAGGCCAGGCGCCCGCGTCAAAACTGGACACGGGCTTCCTCGGCAAGCTGTTCAACAAGCCGGCTGGCCGTTCGGGCGGCATCGACCTCGATATCGGCTGCCTGTTCGAAATGAGCGGCGGCGCCAAGAGCGCCGTGCAGGCGCTGGGCAACAGCTGGGGCGCGTATGACCGTCCGCCGTACATCCACCTGGAAGGCGACGACCGCACGGGCAGCATCAGCAGCGGCGAAAACATCTTCATCAACGGCACCCATTTCGACCAGATCAAGCGCGTGCTCGTCTACGCCTTCATCTACGAAGGCGTGCCGAACTGGGCCGCCACGGATGGCGTCGTGACGATCGAGATTCCCGGCCAGCCTACCGTGGAAGTGCGCCTCGACAGCGACAGCCAGCACGCCATGTGCGCCATCGCCATGCTGGAAAACCACGGCGGCAACCTGCAGGTGACAAAATTGGTGGAATACTTCGGCGGCCAAGGTAAAATCACGGCGCACCAGGCCATGGACGAAAGATATAACTTTGGTCTTAACTGGAAAGCCGGCCGCAAGGACTGATCCTTTTACCTAGACAACCCAACCATGACCCCTACGACCAAAAAAGTCACCTTCGCCTTTGCCATCTTCCTCGTGGCCGGCTTCCTGCTGCTGGCAGCCTACACGTGGATGGCCCTCAGCTTCTCGTACTCGGAAGGCGAACGGGCGGGCTACCTGCAAAAGTTCTCCAAGCGGGGCTGGATCTGCAAGACATGGGAAGGTGAATTGCTGCTGACGGCACTGCCAGGCACCATCCCGGAAAAATTCCAGTTCAGCGTGCGCGATGACGAGGTGGCGAAGCAATTGACGGCCGCCGCCGGCAAGCGCATTCTCGTCACCTACAGCCAGCACAAGGGCGTGCCCACGCAATGCTTCGGCGAGACGGAATATTTTGCCGATAAAGTCGTATTGAGCCAGTAATACCGCAAGTCCAGTAACTTCAGAAACATCGCGCCGGCCAGCCTTTCCAGGCCGGCGCCTCCCCCCCCTCAATGTCTTCGTGTGCCGCATTCTGGCTAAACCATTTACAAATGTAATCAAACCGCAAGATGCTTGCGCAATCGCATGATGCGCCGCCAGACGACCGTTAGCGTGTCTTCACCTCTGTCACTGGAAACGTCATGCGCATACAAGCCACCTTCCTGACCCTGCTGGCCGCCTCACTCCCCCTGTCCGCCCAGGCACAGGACCTGTCCGGCATGGCCGGCGCCCTGAAGGTACACTCAACCAGGGAGCGCACCTTTGTCGGCGCCATCAGCTACACGCAGCCCGTGGGCAATTACAATGCGCTGAGCCTGTCATATATCAACGAAGGGCACCCGGACGATCATCACCGCGACGGCATGGCGGGCCAGGTCTGGCTGCGCACGAAAAACGTGGCCCAGGGGCTGATGCTGGGCGCCGGCGTGGGCCGCTATTTTTTCTTCGACACGGCCAGGACGGACGAAGCGCCGCACAATTTCGACAATGTCCACGGCTGGGCTTCCATCGCCAGCCTGCAGGCGCGCTGGCAATTCGACAACCGCTGGTATGCACAAGCACAAATCAACCGCATCCGCCCCAGCGGCAAGGACACCACCACGCATTTGCTGATCGGCGCCGGCTACCGCTATGACGGCGTGCCGGGCGCCAAGCTGCACTTGCAGAACTGGGCGTACGACGACACCTTGACCTTATCGACCGGCCACACCATCGTCAACAGCTTGCGCTCCGAATCCTCGCGCCCGTTCACCCTGGAATACCGGCGCGCCGCGGGAAAATACGTGGACTGGAGCGCCACCCTCATCGACGAGGGCGGCACGGCGCTGGCGCACCGGCGCGGCGCGGCCGCCCAGCTGTGGCTGATCCGCTCGCTCAATGAAAAGGTGGAATTCGGCATGGGCGCCGGGCCCTACGTGGCCTGGGACGGCCGCGACACCCAGGGCCACGACACGCGCCTGACAGGCTTGCTGTCAGCCGTGGCCCGCTACCACGTCAACCGCCACTGGCTGGCGCAAGTGGCGTGGAACCGGGTGGTAACGGATTACCACCGCGATGCGGATGTGTTGCTGGTGGGGGTGGGCAGGAAGTTTTAAACGTTCGAGCCTAGCGCGAACGCCAGACGGCTCCCGCGTCATTCGGCTGCGTCAATCTCTCGATCACTTCGCGCGTCAAACTGGCCGAACTGACTTGTTCGGCTTTCGCGCGGGCGGCGGTCAGGGAGTTGGAAAAGACGGTTTGCGGTTGCTCCAGGCTGGCGCGCAGGGCGGCCAGTTCACGCTCTTGCTGCTGCGCGCGCGCCGTTTCCATCTCCAGCAATTGCTGCTTGGCCTCGGCCATCGCGCGCGTCGTCTCGGCTGCCTTGCGCTGCAGGGCGGCATGGGCCTGGGCGCTGGCCAGCAAGGCTTGCTGCGCGTCGAGCTTTTCGCTGGCGGCCCGCTGCGCGGCCAGCTCCAGCTGCTCGCGCTGGCGCATGGCGTCGAGTGCCTGCTGTTCCATGGCGGCGCGCGTTTCTGCTGCCGCCGTCGCCTGCTTTTCCGCTTCCAGGCGGCCGGCGATGGCTTGCGAGGCGCGTTCTTCGGCGCTGCTGGTCTGGCGCTGCTGCACCAGCTTTTGCGCAATCAGGGCCAGCGACTCGCGTTCGGCCGCGACGAAATCGCGCTCGGACGCCAGCAGCGCATCGGCCGCTTGCGCCTTGTCTTCTTCCACGCGGGCGCGCTCGCTATGCACTTGTCCCAGTTCCACGGCCAGGCGCGCCTGCGCCTGCACGGCTTGCGCGGCAGCGGCCTTTTTTTCACCTTCGACCAGGGACTGGTCCATCAGGATGCGGATGGCGTCCGCTTCCTTTTGCGCCGCTTCCCGCAAAGCCTGTTCGGCCGCGTGCTGGCCGCGCAGCAGTTCCGCTTGCGCGCCTTCGGCGGCGATGCGTTCCTGCGCCGCGTTGAATGCCAGCGCTTCCGCTTCCAGTTTTTCTTTCAGGGCGGCGATGGCGGCTTGTTCCGCGGCCAGGCGTTCCTGCTCCGCCTGCAGCAGCTGCTCTGCCTGGCGGGCTTTTTCCTGCGCCAGTTGCGATGCCTGTTCTTGCGCGGCCAAGGTCGACTTGCCGGCATCGACTTCGGCCTGCTCGGCTGCGTTCTGGCTAGCGGCCAGTTCCGCCGCCTGGCGCGCCAGCTCGGCGCGCTCGTGCGCCAGGCTGGCGGCGCGCTGCTGCTCTTCCAGTTCGCGGGCTGCCGCCACGGCGGCTGCCTGTTCGGCCGCTTCGCGTGCCTTGGTCTGTTCGAGTGCGGCCGTTTCCGCTTCCAGCTTGGCGTGGCCGGCGATTTCCGCATCCTGTTCGGCCGTCACGCGGGCCAGCGCTACGGCGCGCAGCTGGCGGTCTACCTCGATGCGCGCTTCGGTGGCGGCAAGGATGCGCACGTCGGCATCGCGGCGCGCCTGCGCGCTGGCCACGGCGACCATTTCCAGGCGCTCGCGGTGGATGGCCGCGTCGCGCAATTCTTTTTCCGTCTGCAGGCGCAAACGCAGCGATTGGGCCGCATGGCGTTCCGATTCCGCCTGCGCCAGCGCGATGGCTTCGCGTTCCTGTTCCAGGTGCGCCAGCGCGCGCGCTTCTTCCAGGGCGCGCACTTCGGCGGCGGCGCGATTAAACGCCGATTCCAGCGCGATCTGGTCGGCGCGCTCGCGCTGCACCGTCAAGTCCAGCGCTTCGCTTTCCGCTTCGGCCAGCATCTGCGCCGTCTGGCGCGCACCGTGGGCATGGCGCTCGCGTTCGCGCGCCAGCACGGCGACTCTGGCGTCGGCCGAGGCGATGCCCACCATTTCTTCCTTGGCCGCCTGCACGGCGGCGACGCGCTCGACGGCTTGCAGGCGCGCCTGCTCCGTCTGCACCTGCAATTCCTCGGCGGCGCGGGCGGCCTGTTCGGCCAGTTCCGACTGCACGGCCACTTGCTCGCTGGCGCGCAAGCGGCTTTCCTGCTCGGCGCGCGAACGCTGTTCGGCGGCCAGGCGGATTTCATTGTCGGATTCCACGCGTGCGCGCAGTTCGGCCGTCTCCTGCTTGACTGCTTCCAGGCGGGCCACGCTGGCTTGCGCGGCGGCGCGCATGGTGTCGAGGCGTTCGCGGTTGGCGGCAATCGCTTCTTCGGCGGCCTGCGCATTTTGCTGTGCGGCGGCGGCGGCGGCCGCGTCGATGGCGGCGCGGTCCTCGGCCAGCGAGCGCACGCGCGCTTCGGCCAGCGCGCGGCTTTCGGCGGCGCAGGTGGCCTTCGCTTCCGCTTCCACGCGGGCAATCGCCTCGTGGATGGCTTTCAATTCCATTTTCTGGCGTTCGGCAGCGGGCGCCTTGGCATCGGCTTCGGCTGCCGGCTCGGCTTGCGGCTGGGGTGCGGCGATGGCGACCGGGGCCGGCGCTTCCGCCTTGCTTTCCAGGTCCTTGAAATCATGCAGCGAGACCATGCTGTCCTGGTCGAACTCGTCGTCGGCGCAATACGCGACGGTAAGGGAGGCGGCCTGGCGCTGATTTTGCTGTGCTTGCATGATTTCTCGCTTGTTCGGGTGAATTCCGTTGCTTCTAGGAATTTATTACCACCATTATCGAACAGGCATGCACAAATCAGCGCGGCAAGAAGAGCGCCTTTTACCGCCCTTTTCGGGCGTTTAGGTCAAATGGGCCACAAAGGCGCTTCATCCATCAAGGCAACCTGCTCGCGCAATTCCAGGATGCGGTCCTGCCAGTAGCGCTGCGTGTTGAACCACGGGAAGGCGACGGGGAAGGCGGGGTCGTCCCAGCGGCGTGCCAGCCAGGCCGAATAATGGATCAGGCGCAGGGTGCGCAGCGCCTCGACCAGGTAGAGCTGGCGCGGGTCGAAATCGCAAAAGTCTTCGTAGCCGGCCAGGATGTCGCTCATCTGGCGAACCTGGTCGCCCCGCTCGCCCGACAGCATCATCCACAGGTCCTGGATGGCCGGTCCCATGCGGCTATCGTCGAAATCGACGAAATGGGGGCCGGCGTCCGTCCACAGCACGTTGCCGCCATGGCAATCACCATGCGTGCGCAGCATGGCCACGTCGCCCGCGCGGTCATAGCAGCGCTTGACGCCATCGAGCGCCTGCTGCGCCACGCTGGAATATGCGGCCAGCAGTTCGGGCGGCAGGAAATTGCCCTCCAACAAGAACTCGCGCGGTTCGACGCCGAACGTCTGATGGTCGAGCGCCGGACGTTCCTTGTAGGTGGACAGCGCGCCGACGGCGTGGATGCGGCCGATGAAGCGCCCTATCCATTCCAGCGTGGCCGGGTCGTCCAGCTCGGGCGCGCGGCCGCCGTGGCGGGGGAAGACGGCAAAGCGGAAGCCCTGGTACTGGTGCAGGGTGCTGCCGTTGATGGACAGCGCCGGCACCACCTGGATTTCGCGCTCGACCAGCTCGGACACGAACGCGTGCTCTTCCAGGATGGCCGTATCGCTCCAGCGCGCGGGGCGGTAAAACTTGGCCACCAGGGGCGCACTGTCTTCGATGCCCACCTGGTAGACGCGGTTTTCATAGCTGTTCAGGGCCAGCAGACGGCCATCGCCGCGCAGCCCCACGCTGTCGAGGGCGTCGAGCACGCAATCTGGGCTCAGGGCGGAAAAGGGATGGACGGGCCGGTCGTCCTCGTGCGGCTGGTTTTCATTGTGCATAAGCGACATTGTAAGGCGCGCGCGGGCCGCCGGTGCAAACACTTCGGCGGCAAGCCGCAGCAAGGCGTATACTGGCGCCTTACATTCAATCAAAGAGCAAGCCATGCAACTCGAACAGCCATTATCAGAAAAAGAATTCGACGAATTAGACCAATTCCTGTTGTCGGAGCGCTGCTCCGAGGACGCGATGACCATGGATATGCTGCACGGCTATCTGACGGCCGTCGCCATCGGCCCGGAACCGATCATGCCGGCCGAGTGGTTGCCGCGCGTGTGGGGCGAAAACGCCGAAGATGCGCCAAAATTCAAGAACAGCAAGGAAGAAGAGCGCATCGTCAACCTGATCATGCGCTTCATGAACGAAGTGCTGGTGACGTTTGAAGTGGCGCCGAAAGAGTTCGAAGCGCTGTTCGTCGAGCACGACTATGAAGGCCAGACCCTGATCGACGCCGAAGCGTGGTGCTGGGGCTTCTGGGACGGCATGGAACTGCGTCCTGGCTCGTGGAACGAGATCTGGGATTCCGAAGTGGCCGAACTGATGCAGCCGATCTACCTGCTGGGCGCCGACGAAATCAAGGAAGAAGAGCTGAAACTGGTGGAAGACCCGGTCAAGGCGCACAAGCTGGCGCAGGAACTGGAAGCGAACCTGCCGGCCATCCACCGTTTCTGGGTACCGCGCCGCAAAGCACCGGTGCAAACCATGAAGCGCGAAGAGCCGAAAGTGGGCCGCAACGACGACTGCCCTTGCGGCAGCGGCAAGAAGTTCAAGAAATGCTGCGGCGCCGAGCCGGCAGCAGAGTAATACGCATAGACGCAGCTAGTCACGAGAACGCCGGGCACCGTCCCGGCGTTTTGCATTTGCGCGTCCCCGATTGCATCCGCCCCGGCACTTCGCCTATAATTGCGAATAATTCTTATTTGCATTACTGCCGCATGGCAGCCGAACTCCTGGAGGCATCCATGCCGCTGGCCCATCCCCTATCTACTTCAGACACCCCGCTGCAGACGCTGTATGGCGAGCACCACGGCTGGCTGCTAGGCTGGCTACGCAAAAAGCTGAACAACCAGCATCAGGCTGCCGACCTCACGCACGACACCTTCGCGCGCCTGCTGGGCGCGCCCGCACCAGCCAGCCCCGGCGCGCTGGCGCTGCGCTCGCCGCGCGCCTACCTGACCACCATCGCGCGCGGCCTGATGATCGACAGCTTCCGCCGCGCCGACCTGGAACAAGCCTACCTGACCGATCTGGCGGCCCTGCCGCCGGCGCTGCATCCTTCGCCCGAAGAACGGCTGCTGGCGCTGCAGACGCTCGAAGCGGTGGGCCGCATGCTCGACGCCATGACGCCAAAAACCCGCCAGGCCTGGCTGCTGAGCCGTCTCGATGGACTGGCGCATGCCGACATCGCCGCGCAAATGAAAATCTCGGTGCCGCGCGTGCGGCAATACCTGGCCAATGCCGCGCGCCTGGCCTATCACCTGCAATTTGGCGAGACGCGCTGACATGCATGCCCATGCTCCCGTACCAGCCAGTGTGCTGGACCAGGCGATCGCCTGGCAGTTGCTGCTCGGTTCAGGCACGGCCAGCGCAGCGGACCGGCACGGCTTGCAAGCCTGGCTGGAACAGGCGACGGAGCATGCGCGGGTCTGGCGGCAGCTGGGGCAAATCGACCAGCAACTGGCGCCGGCCACCGGTCCGACCACCCGCACGCTGTTGCTCAAGCGCGGCAAACGGCGCCTGGCGCAACCCGCGCGCGTGGCAGCAGCGACAGCGCTCGCGGTCATGCTGGCCGCCGGCATCGGCAGCATCCATCACGTGCAACCGCTGGACCTGCTGGCTGACTACCGTACGGGCACGGGTGAGCGCCGGAGCGTACTGCTGCCCGACGGGAGTGTGCTGCACCTCAATACCGGCAGCGCCGTGGATCTTGCATTCGACAGCCGCGAGCGCGGCGTGATGTTGCGCAGCGGCGAGATCGCCATCGATACCAGCCACAGCGGCAACGACGGCGGGCGTCCCTTCATCGTGCACACGCCGGACGGCAGCCTGCGCGCGCTGGGCACCAGCTTCATCGTGCGCCGCCTCGACGAGGGCGGCACGCGCCTGACGGTGACGCGCTTTTCGGTCGCCGTCCGTCCGACCAGCTGCGCGCCGCAGCCGCAGGTGCCGTGCGCCCAGGAGCGCATCGTGGGCCAGGGCGAAACCGTGCGCCTGCACGACGGCGTGGTCGGCCTGCCCGCCCCGGCCGACGGCAATGCCGACGCCTGGAAAGACGGCATGCTGGTGGTGGAGAACCAGCCGCTGGGCGCCGTGGTGGCCGAAATCGCCCGCTATCACCACGGCTACCTGCACGTGACGCCCGAGGCGGCGCGCCTGCGCGTGAGCGGCGCCCTGCCGCTGGGCAACAGTAACGCTGCCCTGCTGGCACTGAGCGCGGCCGTGCCGGTGGAAGTATCGACCACGGCCCGCTGGTGGAGCACGGTGCGCCTGCGGGATGAAAATAAATAATCATACTGCCCCTCTCACTTTCGCGATCTGGCACGGCAAGGAAGGGAAGCCCCATCTTTTTCCCTTTTTCAGGAGTCGCGCCGTGTCCTTGCCTTTCCCATACCATCCCCTGTTTGCCGCCGTCCTCGTGGCGAGCGGCGCCGCACTGGCGCCCCTGTCCGCCCTGGCGCAACACCGTGACGCCACCCAAGCCGTGCAGGAATACGATATCCCCGCCGGCGCGCTGGCCGCCAGCCTGAATAAAATCGCGCGCCAGGCCGGCGTGGTGCTGACCATAGACGCCACCCTGGCGGCCAAGCGCAGCGCCGCCCCCGTGCGCGGCCGCTACGATGCGGCGCAAGCGCTGCGGCTGGCGCTGGCCGGCAGCGGCCTGGAACTGCTGCGCACCGAGGCGGGCGGCTATACGCTGCGCGCCGCCCCGGCCACGCCTGCCGGTGCGCGCGACGCCGTCATGCCCGAAGTGAGCGTCAGCGGCGCGCAGGACGACGCCCTGCCCGGCGCCTATGCGGGCGGGCAGATCGCGCGCGGTAGCCGCCTGGGCGTGCTGGGTACGCGCGACGTGATGGATACGCCGTTTGCCGCCACCAGTTACACGGAAGAACTGCTGCGCAACCAGCAGGCGCGCAGCCTGGGCGACGTGCTGGCAAACGACCCGTCGATCGCCAGCGGCTGGCCGCGCGACAGCTATATCGACCAGCCCCACGTGCGCGGCTTCAATGTGCTGGCCGAGGACATCAGCTACGGCGGCCTGTTCGGCGTGGCGCCGGCTACCAAGATCCCCATGGAAACGCTGGAAAGGGTGGAAGTGCTGAAAGGCACCTCGGCCTTTTTGGCCGGCATCGCGCCCGGCGGCAGCATCGGCGCCATCATCAACCTGGTGCCCAAGCGCGCCGGCGACGAACCGCTCACGCGCCTGACGGGCAGCTACGACTCGCGCGCACAGTTCGGCGCCCACCTGGACGTGGGCCGCCGCTTCGGCGACAACAGGCAGTTCGGCGTGCGCGCCAATGCCGTGTACCGCGACGGCGAAACGGCGCTGAAGGGTAGTGACAAGACCATGGGCACGGCCAGCCTGGGACTCGACTACCGGGGCGACGCCCTGCGCGCCTCGCTCGATCTCGGCTACGACCACCTCGACATGCGGCGCGGCGGCTGGTGGTACTTCCTCGATTCGAACGGCTTCGACATCCCCAAGCCACCGACGCGCAACACCACGCAGCGATGGAACTACGCCAAGTCGACCACCGAATTCGGCATGGCGAGGATCGAATACGATCTCGCACCCGGGTTGACGGCCTACGCCGCGCTGGGCGCCCAGCATGCACAGCAGGACAAACTGTCGCCAGAACCCATCATCGGCAACAGCGCAGGCGACTTTACCGAATACTTTTCATCGCGCCCTTCGCTGACCAAGTCGCGCTCCGGTGAAGCGGGTTTGCGCGGCGTGCTCAGGACGGGCGCCCTGACGCATGAACTGCACGCGGGCGCCAGCGGCACGTGGCAGAAAATCTACAGCGCGCGCGAATACAACGGCGAACTCAACTCCAATCTGTTTGCGCCCGTGTTCGTCGATGCTCCGGTATTTACCAGTCGCCTGGGCGCGCTGCCCCTGACGTCGCAGAGCACGCTGACCAGCTTTGCCATCGCCGACACCATCACCATCACCATGCTGGACGGCCGCTTGCAACTGATGGGCGGCGCGCGCCACCAGCGCGTCGATGTGGCCAGCTACCGCAACGGCGTAAAAACGGCCTACGACAAGAGCGCGCTGACGCCAGGCGTGGGCATCGTCTTCAAGCCCGTCGCCAACGTGTCGCTGTACGCCAACAGCATGCAGGCACTGAACAAGGGCCCCGTGGCGCCCGATATGGCGAGGAACGCCGGCGAAATCTTCTCCCCCTATAAAAGCCGCCAGCACGAGGCGGGCGTGAAGATCGATACGGGCGACTACCTGACCACCGTCAGCGTCTTCCAGGTCAAGCAGCCCAATGGCCAGCTCGACACCGCCAGCATGGTGTACGGCCTGTTTGGCGAACAGCGCAACCGGGGCCTGGAAGCGTCCATCGTCGGCGAACCCGCCAAGGGCTGGCGCGTGATGGCCGGCGCCATGCTGCTCGACGCCGTGCTGACGGCCACCCCGCAAGGCAAGTCTGACGGCGACAAGGCACCCGGCATCTCCAGGCTGAATGTCAATCTCGGCTCGGAATGGGATGCGCCGTTTGCGCCCGGCCTGACGGTGACGGGCAGGATCACGCATGCGGGCTCGCAGTATGCCGGCTCGGGCAACTTGCAGCAGATCCCCGCCTGGTCCATCCTCGACCTGGGCGCGCGCTACACGCTGCGGCTGCAGGACGTGCGTCCGGTGGTGCTGCGGGCTAACCTGGACAATGTGTTCGACCGCCGCTACTGGGCGTCGGCAGCGGGCGTGGGCGGCGGTTGGCTGAACGTGGGCAGCCC
This sequence comes from Janthinobacterium sp. BJB401, assembly GCF_013372745.1. NCBI lineage: Bacteria > Pseudomonadati > Pseudomonadota > Betaproteobacteria > Burkholderiales > Oxalobacteraceae > Janthinobacterium > Janthinobacterium sp. BJB401. Next base: position 60,082 of record NZ_JABXFH010000021.1, read on the forward strand.
GCGCAGCGCGCGTTTCTCGGCGCAGGTGGATTTCTGAAGCGGCGGCCGGGCGCTATAATCGGCGCATGAAACTCCCCGACCTGAACCTGCTCGTCGCCCTCGACATCCTGCTCGAGGAAGGCAGCGCCGTGGCCGCCGCGCGGCGCATGAACCTGAGCGCGCCGGCCATGAGCCGCACCCTGGCGCGCATCCGCGACGCCATCGGCGACCCCGTCTTCGTGCGCTCCGGGCGCGGCCTGGCGCCGACTCCGCGCGCGCTGGAATTGCGCGAGCAGGTGCGCGGCGTGGTGGAGCAGGCGCACGCCATCTTCACGTCCGGCCGTGAAATCGACTTGCGCACCCTGGAACGCACCTTCAGCCTGTGCGCCAACGACGTGTTTGTCGGCGCCTACGGCGGCAAGCTGCGCGACCTGCTGGCCGTGCACGCGCCGCACACGGTGCTGCGCTTCGTGCCCGAAGGCGATGGCGCCACGGAAAACGACGCCCTGCACGCGGGCCGCGTCGACCTGTACATCAGCGCGCGGCGCGCCTTTGCGCCCGACATCAAGCTGCAGCAGCTGTTTAGCAGCGGCTTTGTCGGCATCGCCCGCAGCGACCACCCGATCTTCGACGGCCCCATCAACCTGGACAGCTTTACCGAGTACGAACATATCAGCGTCTCGCGGCGCGGCCTGGCGCGCGGCCCCTTCGACACCGCCCTGGCCGAGCGTGGCTACACGCGCCGGGTTTCGCTGATCAGCCCCAACTTCCAGTCCGCCATCTTCGCCGTGGCCGATTCGCGCCTGCTGCTGCCGCTGATGCCCACGCCGCTGCTGGCCATCGTCGAGCGCCTGGGCCTGAAGCTGCGCACCTTCGAACTGCCGATTCCCGTCGACAGCGTGGAAGTGTTCCAGGCCTGGCACCCGCGCCTGGACCACGACCATGCGCACCGCTGGCTGCGCCGCATGATCAAGGACTTGTGCATGGGGTCAGACCCTTGCGGGTCTGACCCCGGCATTTGATTGGGGGGAGTTTGATTTGAACTCACCCGCCAGACGCCAAACCCAACGGTAAAGACCGGGGTCAGACCCACAGGGTCCGACCCCACCCATCATTGCGCCAGACGCAATTCAAACTTCCTTAATTATCAATTTTCACAAGATTAACGGCTACCTATACTGCGTGGACTGATCCTCATCCACGGAGTTCCCTGTGTCCGCTGTATCGCTTCCCGGCGCCGCCCCTGCGGCTGCGCCTCCCGCCCCACCTGTTTTCGGCCTGCGCCTGGCCACCGGCCTGACCGGTGTGCTGCTGGCCGTGCTGGTGTCCGGCCTGAATGAAAACATCACCAAGGTCGCGCTGGCCGACATCCGCGGCGCCATGGGCATCGCGCGCGACGACGCCAGCTGGCTCGTCGCCCTGTATGCGGCCGCCTCGGTGTCGGCCATGGCGTTCGCGCCGTGGTGTTCCGTCACCTTCTCGCTGCGCCGGCTGACGGCCACCGCCATCATCGTCTGCATGGCGGCCGGCATGCTATGCCCGTTCGCGCCGAACCTGTCCGTGCTGATGATACTGCGCGTGGTGCAGGGCGCGGCAGGCGGCGCCCTGCCGCCCATGCTGATGACGGTGGCGCTGCGCTTCCTGCCGCCGAACATCAAGCTATATGGCCTGGGCGGCTATGCGCTGAGCGCCACTTTCGGCCCCAGCCTGGGCACGCCGCTGGCCGCCTTCTGGACCGAGTACCTGGGCTGGCAATGGGCCTTCTGGCAAGTCGTCCCGGGCAGCATCGTCGCCCTGCTGATGGTGTCCTGGGGCTTGCCGCAAGACCCGCTGCGCCTCGAACGATTCCGCCAGTTCGACTGGCGCGGCCTGCTGCTTGGCCTGCCCGCCATCAGCATGCTGGTGGTCGGCATGCTGCAGGGCGAGCGCCTGAACTGGTTCCATTCGCCCCTGATCTGCGTGCTGCTGGGCGGCGGCGCCGTGCTGCTGGTGCTGTTCTTCATCAACGAGTGGTCGCATCCGCTGCCGTTCTTCAAGCTGCAACTGCTATCGCGGCGTAACCTCAGCCATGCCCTGCTGACCCTGGGCGGCGTGCTGTTCGTGCTGCTGGCCGTGATCCTGATTCCCTCGTCCTACCTGGCGCAGGTACACGCCTACCGCCCGCTGCAAACGGCGCCCGTGATGCTGATGGTGGCACTGCCGCAATTGATCGCGCTGCCGCTGGTGGCCGCCCTGTGCAATCTGCGCGCCGTCGACTGCCGCTGGGTACTGGCCATCGGCCTGGGCATGCTGGCCGTCTCCTGCGTGCTCGGCGCGCGCATGTCGCCGGACTGGATCCGCACGCATTTCTACCTGCTGCAAGCCGTGCAGATTTTTGCCCAACCGATGGCCGTGATTCCCTTGCTGCTGCTGGCCACCACGGGCCTGGCGCCGCAGGATGGCCCTTTCGCCTCGGCCTGGTTCAACACCATCAAGGGCATGTCGGCCGTCGTCGCCACCGGCGTGCTCGATGCGCTGATCACGCGCCGCAACCATTTTCATTCGACGGTGCTCAGCGAACGCCTGGGCAACCTGCCGGACGCCGTCGATGTGCCAGGGCTGGCACAGCGCATGCACGCGCAAGTCGTCACCCTGACCTCGTCCGACCTGTACCTCACGGTGGCCGCCATCGCGCTGGCCATGATTGTGATCATCCCCATCCTGCCGACGCGCGTCTATCCGCCGCGCGCCGCTTGAATTTTCATTTTTACGAAAGAGCATCCCCATGCAAAAACCCATACTGCGCTCGCGCGCCTTTCTTCTCGGCCTGGCCTTGCTGGCCGGCGCCCTCGCCTTTTGCGCCTGGAAACTGCTGTTCGCCCGTGGCGACGAACAAAGCACGGACGACGCCTTTGTCAGCGCCGACTACACCGTGCTTTCCCCCAAGGTGGGCGGCATCGTGCGCGATGTGCTGGTGGAAGACAACCAGGCTGTCAAGGCGGGTCAGCTGCTGGCGCGCATCGACGACCGCGACTACCAGGCCGCCGCCGCCTCGGCCCGTGCCGAAGTCGCGGGCGCCGAAGCGCAGCTGGCGAATGCCCGCGCCACGGTGCAGCGCCAGCAATCGGTGATCGAACAAGCCAGCACCCTGGTCGACGCCAACCAGGCGGAAGACAAACTGGCGCAGCAGGAGCTGGCCCGTTCAACGCACCTGGCTGGCCAGGGCGCGGGCAGCGTGCAGAACGCGCAGCAGGCGCAATCACGCTTCGATGTGAGCCGCGCGCGCCTGGCGCAAAACCGCGCCGCCCTCGTCTCCACGCGCAAGCAGACGGACATTCTGCAAGCGCAGCAAGGCGCGGCCGAAGCGGCCCTGCTGCGCGCCCGCGCCAGCCTGCAACGGGCCGAACTGGATCTGTCGCATACGCAGCTGCGCGCCCCCATCGACGGCATCGTCGGACGCCGCGCCGTGCGCGTCGGCGCCCTCGTGGCTCCCGGCGCCAGCCTGATGGCCGTAGTGCCATTGAACCGCAGCTTCGTCGTCGCCAACCTGCAGGAAACCCAGCTGACGCACGTGCGCCAGGGCCAGCGCGCCAGCATCGCCGTCGACGCCTATCCGGGCGTGCTCCTGCACGGCACGGTGCACAGTATCGCGCCCGCCACGGGCGTGACGTTTGCCGCCATCGCGCCGGAAAACGCCACCGGCAACTTCACCAAGGTGGTGCAGCGCATCCCCGTGCGGATCGCGCTCGATCCGGGCCAGGATGGCGACCGGGACCGGGGCACCCGCCTGCGCGTGGGCATGTCGGCCGAAGTGCGCATCGATACGGCCATGCGCCGTCAAGCATTGACACAGGTGAGCGCGCGATGAAAGCACTGATCTTTATCACGGCCCTGGGCCTGGCCGGCTGCGGCAGCGTCGGCACCGACTTCCAGCGTCCGCACCATGATCTGGGACAGCAATGGCGCCAGGCGCAGGACGCCCGGTTCGCCGCAAGCCAGGAAGGCGTCATCGAGCAGCGCTGGTGGGACAGCTTTGGCGACGCGACTCTGTCGTCCCTGCTGCGGCGCGCCGCCGGCGCCAATCTCGACGTGCTGGCGGCCGCCAGCCGGCTGGAACAAAGCCGCGCCGCACGGGGCGTGGCCGGCGCCGCGCAAGGCCCGTCGCTGGGCGCGAATGGCAGCTATGGCCGCGCGCGCAACAGCGAGCAGGGTTGGAGCGACCCGTCGCGCAACAACGGCCAGTCCGCCTACAGCCTGTGGCAAAGCAATCTCGACGCGGCCTGGGAGCTGGACTTGTGGGGCCGTGTGCGGCGCGAAGTGGAAGCGGCCGACGCGCAGGTCGACGTGGCCGTGGAAACGCAGCGCGGCGTGCTGCTGGCCGTGCTGGCCGAGACGGCGCGCGACTACATCGAGCTGCGTGGCGCGCAGCAAACCCTGGCCATCACGCAGCAGCTGCTCGATATCGCCCGCCATACCTTGAACCTGACGCGTATCCGCCTGCGCGAAGGCGCGGCGACGCAGCTCGACGAGGCCGAGGCGGCGGCCCATGTGGCCACCATCGAAGCGCGTTTGCCGCCGCTGCAGCAGCGCGAAGCGCACCTGGGCAATGCCCTCGCCCTCTTGCTGGCGCTGCCGCCGCAAGGCTTGCAGGCGGAACTGGCGGCCAGCAAGGAGATCCCTGTTGTGGCCATGCAGGTGCAGCTGGGCGTACCGAGCAGCCTGGCCGAGCGGCGACCCGACATCCGCCGCGCCGAAGCGCAGCTGCACGCGGCCACGGCCGCCATCGGCGTGGCGCAAGGCGATTTTTATCCGCGCATCACGCTCTCGGGCAGTATCGGCCTGCAAGCGATGCAGCTGTCCAACATCGGCTGGGACGCCAAACGCTTCGCCTTCGGCCCCGGCTTCAGCGTGCCCCTGTTCGATGGCGGCCGCCTGCGCGGCAATCTGCAATTGCGCGAGGCGCAGCAGCAGGAAGCGGCCATCGCCTACCGCCAGACCGTGCTGGCCGCCTGGCACGAAGTGGAAGACGCGCTGTCTGGCTACCAGGCGAACCAGCGCCGCCAGGCCAGCCTCGATGAAGCCGTCAAACAGGGACGCCGCGCGCTGGGCAGCGCGGAGCTGCAATACCGCCAGGGCGGCACGGACCTGATCAATGTGCTGCATGTGCAAAACACTTTATTGAACAACGAAGCGGCGCTGGTCGACAGCCGCGCCACCGCGTCGCTGTCGCTGGTCCAGGTCTACAAGGCGCTGGGCGGCGGCTGGCAAGCCTTTTCAAGCACCTCGCAAGAAAGTACCCAATGAAACCGAATCCCGCCCATTTTTCCATCCACGACGTCAGCGACTTTCCCATCGTGCGCTTTCGCCCTGAAACGGCCGTCACCGGCTATGCCCCGCTGTGGGAAAACGACATGGACGCCCTGCTGCGCCACGGTGTACCGTTCGTCATGCTGTTCGAAGAGGAGCGTGACGACGAAGCGCACGTCGACCGCAAGCGGCGCGGCCTGTGGCTCAAGCACAACAAGGTGGCGCTGGCCACCCTTTGCCGGGGCCTGGTGTCCATCGAGGCGGATGCGGAACGGCGCGCGCGCCTGCAGGCGATGGCGGCCGGCGCCATGAAAGCGTTCGGCATTCTGCAGGAAGTGGCGGCTACGCGCGAACAGGCCGAGGCCCTGATGGTGTGGCTGCTGGGCAGCGGCCAGATGGCGCGGCCGCGCGCGGTGGACGTGTGGTAGCAATCTAGGCGGCCCGGCGCACGGCGCTCCGGGCGGGGATGACGCATACATGGCCATCGCTGCTGGTGGCCGTCGTCAGGGCGATGCCGTACAGCGCGGCCAGGGCCGGCACGGCGCCCGCATCGCTGGCGATATCGGCCACCAGCTGGCCCGAACGCACCAGCAGCAGCCGCTCAAAACCCAGCAAGGCGTGGTTGATGTCGTGCAGGATGGCGATGACGGCATGGCCGCGCGCGGCGCAAAACTGCTGCAGGCTGTCGAGCAGATCGAACTGCAGGCCGGGATCGAGTGCCGCCAGCGGTTCGTCGACGAGTATCAAGCCATCTTTGACATCCCACATCTGCGCGAAGATACGCGCCAGCTGCACCCTGGCCTGTTCGCCGCCGGATAAAGTGTCCAGGCGCCGGCCCAGTAGATGCCCGGCGTGCGCCAGGGCGGCGGCGTCCTGCACGATCCGTCCCAATTGCGGGTCGACCAGGCGCGCCACTCTTCCCAGGCCGATCACCAGTTCGCACTGCAATCCGAAGGCCACGTGCGAGCCTTGCGGCAGCACGGCGCGGCACCGCGCCAGGCCGGCCAGCGGCCACTGCGCCAGGGGACGGCCGGCAAGCATCACCTGGCCCGCCTGCGGCTGCAGTTCGCGCGCCATCAGTTTGAGCAGGGTCGACTTGCCCGCGCCGCTGGGGCCGAGGATGGCGACGCGCTCGCCGGGCGCCACCCGCACATTGAAGGGGCCGAAATACTGCTGGCCTAATTGGGTTGTGGCGAAGGAGAGTTCCAGCAGGGGCGTCATGTTCACCTCTAAGCGGTGCCGTGGCGGAAGCGCCGCAACAGCATCAGGAAAAATGGCCCGCCCAGCAAGGCCGTGAAAATACCGACGGGGACTTCCGCAGGAATGGCGACCGTGCGCGCCAGGGTGTCGGCCAACAGCAGCAGCAAGCCGCCGGCCAGCATCGACAGCGGTAGCACACGGCGCTGGTCGGCGCCCAGCCAGGTGCGCACCAGGTGCGGCGCGATCAGGCCGATAAAACCGATGCCGCCGCACCAGGCGACGGCAAAGCCCGTCAGCACGGCCACCAGCACGATGACCTGCGTGCGCAGCCGGCCCACGTCGATGCCCACGTGCTGCGCCTGCGCCTCGCCCAGCGCCAGCGCGTTCAATGAACGCATCAGGAAGCGCGTGGCCCACAGCGCGCCGGTCAGCACTATCAGCAAAGCCGCCACCTGGCGCCAGCTGCCGGCCGACAGCGAACCGAGGGTCCAGAAAGTCAGGGTGCGCAGCTGGTCGTCGCTGGCCAGGTAGATGCACAGGCCCATGACGGCCACCGTGATGGCGTTCAGCGCCACGCCCGTCAACAGCAGGCCGACGATGGAACCGGGGGTGGCCCAACGGGCGACCCGGTCGAGCAGCACGCAAATGAGCATGGCGCCGCCAAACGCGGCCCCCGGCAGCAGCCACACGCGCAGCTCGGGCGCCACGTGCAGGCTGGCGGCGAAAACGATGGTGGCCGCGCCCGCGCAGGCGGCGCCGCTGCTTACGCCCAGCAGCCCGGGATCGGCCAGCGGATTGCGGAACAGCCCTTGCGTCAGGCCGCCGGCCAGCGCCAGCGCGGCGCCGATCAGGGCGGCGAACAGGGCGCGCGGCAAACGGATATGCCACAGCACATACGCGCCGCCGGACAATGCATCGTCGCCCGCTTGAAACGGCGCCAGCCAGTCGGCCAGGGTCACGGGCACGGCGCCCGCCTGCACGGCGATGAGCAGACCGGCAAACAACGCCACAGCCAGCATGCCGCCAGCACCCCAGCGTGGCCAGGACACTGCCGGCGTCATCACGCGCACGTTCATGCAGTCATGGCTTTTGCGAAGGCGGCGTCGAGCTCCATCAGCGCCTGCGGCATGCGCGGGCCAAAGCCCAAGAGCAGCATGGCTTCCAGCGACACGATGCGGTGCTTGCGCCCGGCCGGCGTCTGCGCCAGCCCTGGCAGTTTCAAGATGCCGTCCACGCCGCCCGAGGCCTTCAAGCCCTGGTCCGTGACCAGTACGATGTCGGGCCGCGCGGCGATCACGGCTTCGGGCGTGAGCGGCTTGTAGCCGGCGAATCCACCCTGCCCGCCCATCACGTTGACGGCGCCCGCATACGCCAGCATGGCGTCCGCGCCCGTCTCGCGCCCGCCCACCATCACCTGGTTCGGCGCATGGGCGAGGATGAACAGCACGCGCACGGGTGCATGCTGGCGCTGGCGCACCTTGCCCAGGGCGCCGTCCCACTGCTGCTGCAAGGCTTGCGCCAGGCGCGCGGCGGGGTCGGCACGGCCCGTGATCTGGCCCACCTGTTTGACCCGTTCAATCAAACCTTCGAACTGGTTATTTGCGTTCAGCACCGCCACCGGCACGCCCGCGTCGCGCACCTGGCGCAGCACGGCTTGCGGCCCCGCTTCCTCGGTGGCGATCAGCTGCGTGGGCGCCAGCGACAGCACGCCCTCGGCCGACAGGGTGCGCGCGTAACCGACCTGCGGCAGCTGTTGCGCCACGGCCGGATACAGCGAGGTGGTATCGACGCCCACCAGCTCGCCCTGCGCTTCGAGCGCATAGACGATTTCCGTCAGGGCGCCGCCGACGCTGACGATGCGCCGCGCCTTGATCACCGGCTTGGCCGCGTCGGACACGGCGGCCAGCACCTGCATCGGCGCGGCCAGCGCCAGCGCGCCCGCTCCCATTTTTTTCAGCGCGATGCGGCGCGCCACGCTGGCGGCGATCATGCGGCGCATAGCTCGCCCTCCTGCAGCACGCGCTCGACGACGTTGCGCCATTCGCACAGTTCATGCACGCCCGGCTTGCGTTCGCCGAAGAACATGACGATGGTGTCGCCCTTGGCGTCGAACAGTTCCACCGACGTCACCAGGCCATCGACGGTCGGCTTTTTCACCACCCAGGCGCTGGCGATATGGTCTTCGCGCAAATGCAGGTTGAAGCGCGTGTCGAGGACATTGATCCACGGCCCCATCACGGCGATCTTGTGCACGGGCCCCGAATGGATCTGGATCATGCCTGCATTGCCGACGAAGGCCATGATGGCCACCTTTTCGAGGGCGGCGTTATTGAGCAGGTCGAGCACGCAGGATTTGTCGAGCTGCTGCACGAAGCGCGGCTCGGCCAGGCGCAGGGCTTGCAGGCGCGAGACCGAATATTTTTTCAGCAAAGTGAAAAATTCATGCGTGTCGCGCAAGTCGGCCCAGGCGGCGCGAAAGCCGGCCACGTCGATCTGCGCGTCGGGCAATTCGGCCGGCGGCGCCGCCGGCGCCGTCACGGCGATACCGGCCGCCTGGTCCGCGTCGGCGAAGCGCGTCACCAGCGCATCGTAGGCGGCCACGTCGCTTTGCGGCTTGAGAAAAATCTTGTGCACGGCGTGGCCGGCCGCATCGAAAAATTGCAGGCTGCGCTGCACTTCCTTTTCTCCCATCTCGCGAACGGCAAAGCCATGCGCCCACTGGCGGTAAAACACGCGCAAGTCGATGTCGCCGCCGAGCACCAGGCCCACGTGGTTGGTGTGACTAGCTTTTCGATAGACACCCGTCTTTTCATGCACGCACGAAGCGTTGCGCGTCAGCGCCATGACTTCGCCCAGCGGCTCCAGCGCCTGGACGATGGCGGGCCAGTCGGCCTGCAGGCGCTCGGCGCCCAGCAAGGCGCCATCGGCCAGCGACAGGCCCGCATGCGCGGCGATCAGCTCGCCTTCGGAAATGGCCAGCTCCTCGGCGATGTCGCGGTGGCGGGCTTTCTTTTCGCGGCGCAGGCGGGCAAATTCGCTGGCGACCAGCTCGGTGTTGCAAATAGGGGGCATGCTCGTCACGGTGTCTCCTTTCAAGGCGAACACTGGCTGGCATGGGCTGGCTGGTGGTAGGGAATCTTGAAATCAATTATAAATGAGAATCATTCGCAATCAAGAGTTATTTGTGCGCGGCCAAAAAAAAGCGCCGCAACAGGAAACCCGTCGCGGCGCAAAGGAGACCGATCAATACAACCGATCAGTTCGGGAAAAAAGGTCAGGCGCTCGCTTGCACGGCTGGCATGGAGACCGGCTTGGCAGTGGGACGCTGCGCCAGCAAGACGACGGCGGCCAGCACCATGGCGCCGCCCAGCAATTGCGTGCCGCTCACGGATTCCTTCAGCAAGGTCACGCCAAACGCCATCGTGATGACGGGTTCAAACGTGGAAATGATGGACGCCTTGGCCGCGCCGATCTGCGCCACGCCGGCAAAGAAGGCGGCAATCGCGATGGCCGTCGAGAACAGGGCGATGGCGCTGACGGCCAGCCAGCCCGTCGCCGTGCCCGGCAAGGACACGCCTTGCCACAAGGCAATCGCGCTGTTCGACAGGCCGGCCGTGCCCAGGATCACCACGCAGGCGGCCAATGGGTGAATATTCTCGCGGCTTTTCGACAGGCTGTTGCCAAACAGGATGTACACGGCATACACCCCGGCGGCCATCAATGCCAGCGCGATGCCGATGGGCTGGCCCTGCAGCTTGCCGCCCAGGGTGATGGCCATGCCGGCAATGGCCAGCGCCATCAGTACGAGCATGCGGCGGTCCAGCTTTTCCCAGCCCAGCGCCAGCGCGAGGATCGTCACCAGCACGGGATACACATACAGCAACATGCCGCACAGGCCGCTGCTGGCATACATCAGGGCATTGAAATAGCCTTGCGACTGGGCCGTGTACATCAGGCCCATCAGCATGTAGCCGGCCAGCAGGCGGCCGCGCGGCAAGCGCCAGCCGCCGAGCCACACGAGCGGCAGCAAGAGCATGGCGGCGATAACGAAACGCAAGGCCAGCATGGTCGACGGGTTGACCCCGGACGCATATGCCGCCTTGGCAAACACTGCGGAACTGCCGAAACCGGCGGCCGACAGCAACACCAGCGCAACAGCGCGGCGATCAGACATGACTAAACCTCTTTGAGTACGCCAGGGTAAACCTGCTGCGCGTCGCGCTTTGCGGCCGGCGATGCTCACCGTACTGAAGTACGGTTGCGCTTCTCGGCCACAAATCACTGCCGCTCGCGACGGTTTTCCCAGGCGTTGTAAATATTAATGCCAAGCAAGGCTGGAAGGTGATGCGTACGTGAAATATATGCGTGAATCATATTGCGGGTCACTTCACGCATAGACGGCATCATATTCGCTTGCGCAAAATGAAACAAACCAATATTCTTCACGGATAGGCCGAATATTACTGAGGCTCAATTCTCTTGAGAGTGCCATGTCACGTCCCTTGCCCCCACTCGCCGCCCTGCACGCCTTCGAGGCGGCCGCCCGCCATGAAGGCTTCCAGCGCGCGGGCGAAGAATTGCACGTGTCGGCCGGCGCCATCGGCCACCATGTAAAGCAGCTGGAAGCGTGGCTGGGCATCGTGCTGTTCCAGCGCCTGCCGCGCGGCGTGGTGCTGACCAATGCAGGGCAGCGCTATGCGGCCTCGCTGGGGCCGATCCTCAACCAGCTGGCCGACGTGTCCGAGCAGGCGCGGCGCCAGGGCGACGACAAGGTGGTGACGGTGACGGCCACCAGCTCGCTCGTCTCGCGCTGGCTGATGCCGCGCCTGGGCCGCCTGCGCGACCGCTATCCGCAGATCGAGCTGCGCGTGCTGGCATCGATGCATCCGGTCGACCTGGCGCGCGATGGCGTGGACGTGGCCATACGCCTGGGACCGGGCCGCTATCCGGGCCTGAAAGTCGATTTATTGATGGAAGAATGGTTTTCCGCCGTCTGCAGCCCCGATTTCCGCGCCAACGCCGCCAGCCTGCGCCAGCCCGCCGACCTGCTGCGCTACCCGCTGCTGCATGACGAGCCGGAAGTGCACTTGCCCGGCGAAATCGACTGGACGCGCTGGCTGCACAGCTGCGGCGTGCATTACAGCGGCAATAGCGGCAACAGCGGCGCGCGCTTTTCGCACACCTATCTGTGCCTGGACGCGGCCGCCAGCGGCCAGGGCGTGGCCATCGCCGCCAGCCCCCTGATCGGCGACGATTTACGCTCGGGCCGCCTGGTGCGCGTGTTCGAACACGCCGTGCGCGGCCCCCACTGCTATTATCTGCTGCGCTCGCCCCAGGCGGAAACACGGCCCCTCGTGCATGCCTTCTGCGAATGGCTGATCGCCGAGGCGCGCGCCGACCAGGAAACCGTCTGGCCCACCGTGGAGACCGCATGACTCAGCAGGAATTGGCGCGCAGCGCCGTATATATAGTTCAACATGAATATGAACACGCCACGGTGACGGCGGCCGATGGCCGGCAAGCCAGCGTGGGCGAGTTCTATGGCGATCCTGCCGTGGCCTTGATCGATGGCCATGAACAGTGGTGCGCCGTGGCGGGAGAGGGATTGGTGATTTGCAAGCTGGGGGGAAAATTCGGCCTATGTCAGGCATATTATCGCCAGCCAGGCGCAGTGCGCTGGATCACGGGCTTGCGGCAAACGGGGCCGTTTACGCTGGAATGGCGGGATGAGGAAGGCGTATGGTCCACCCTTGATGTCGAGCCGGTGGATGCGTCGGCTTACGCGCCAGGGCGCTAAGCCGACCTACGCCGACCAACGCCGACCTACGAAAGCGGAGGTAATGCCCCGTAGGTCGGGTTAGCGCGCAGCGCGTAACCCGACAACACCACCAAACCAGCCGGAGCCAGTAGCTCGGCTTAGCGCGCAGCGCGTAAGCCGACAACTTCATCACAACTTGATGAAATGCTCGCGGTAATACTTCAGCTCTTCGACCGATTCCAGAATATCGGCCAGCGCCGTGTGCTTCTGGTGCTTCTTGAAACCGGTGGCGATTTCAGGTTTCCAGCGCTTGCACAGTTCTTTCAGTGTCGACACGTCGACATTGCGATAGTGGAAGAACGCTTCCAGCTTCGGCATGCCGCGCACCATGAAGCGGCGGTCCTGGCCGATGGTGTTGCCGCACATGGGCGACTTGCCTGCCGGTACGTATTTCTTCAGGAAGGCGATCAGCTCCGCTTCCGCCTGGGCTTCCGTCACGGTCGACGCCTTGACCTTGTCGATCAGGCCCGAGCGGCCGTGCGTGCCCTTGTTCCAGGCATCCATCTTGTTCAGGGTTTCATCCGACTGGTGAATCACGAACACGGGGCCTTCGGCCAGCAGGTTCAAGTGCATGTCCGTCACCACTACCGCCACCTCGATGATGCGGTCGGTATCGGGCTCCAGACCCGTCATTTCCATGTCGACCCAGACCAGGTTCATCTCATTTGGACGTGCGGGCACCGCGGGTGCGGGAGTGGATGCGGAGGTGGGTGCAGATAAGTCGGTCGCTTGTGACATAATTCTCTCTTGGCCTAATCAAACTAAATAATCAGCCATTTTCTCACAGGCACAGAATGTATTCACTCGCGTTTTCGATTTTGTTTGTATCCGTCCTCGTTTTGACCCTGGCCGTGCGCTTTTGGCTCGCTTCGCGGCAGATTCGCCACGTGCTGGCGCACCGCGCCGTTGTCCCGCCCGAATTCGCGGAAAAAATCCCGCTGGCCGCGCACCAGAAGGCGGCCGACTACACGGTGGCCAAGACCAAGTTCGGCTTGCTGACCCTGCTGATCAACTATGCCGTGCTGATCGGTTTTACCTTGCTGGGCGGCCTGCAATGGCTGGCGCTGCACCTGAATGAATGGATGGGTCCCGGCTCGCCCATGTTGTATCAGATCGGCCTGATCGCCGCCTTTGCCGCCATTTCCGGCCTGATCGACCTGCCCTTCGACTATTACCGCCAGTTCGTGCTGGAGCAGCGCTTCGGCTTCAACACCATGGCGCGCAAGCTGTTTTTCACGGACATGCTCAAGGGCGTGGGCCTGGGCGCCGTCATCGGCTTGCCGCTGATCTGGGTCGTGCTGACCCTGATGGCCAAGTCGGGCGACCTGTGGTGGCTGTACGCGTGGTTCGTCTGGAGCGGCTTCCAGCTGCTGATGATGGTGCTGTTCCCCACCGTCATCGCCCCGCTGTTCAACAAATTCACGCCGCTGGCCGACGAAGCGCTGAAAAGCCGCATCGAAGGCTTGATGCAGCGCGTGGGCTTTGCCTCGAAAGGCCTGTTCGTCATGGATGGCTCGAAGCGCAGCGCCCACGGCAATGCGTATTTCTCGGGTTTTGGCGCCAACAAGCGCATCGTTTTCTTCGACACCCTGCTGTCGCGCCTGGCGCCGCAGGAAATCGAAGCCGTGCTGGCGCATGAACTGGGCCACTTCAAGCTCAAGCACATCGTCAAGCGCATCGCCATGATGTTCGTCATCTCGCTGGGTTTCCTCGCGCTGCTGGGCTTCCTGAAGACGCAGCCGTGGTTTTACGCGGGCCTGGGCGTCGACCCGGTCGCGCTGGCGCTGACGGGCCAGCCGACGGACGCGCTGGCGCTGCTGCTGTTCATGCTGGCCTTGCCCGTCTTCACTTTCCTGCTGGGACCGCTGACCTCGCTCAGCTCGCGCAAGCACGAATTCGAGGCCGACGCCTTTGCCGCCACGCACACGCAGGCGGACGACCTGGTCTCGGCGCTCGTCAAAATGTATGAAGACAATGCGTCGACCCTGACGCCCGACCCGCTGCACTCGGCCTTTTACGATAGCCACCCGCCGGCCAGCGTGCGCATCCGCCACCTGAAAGGGGCTTCCGCATGAATACGCCATCGACTTCGCAAGACCTGGCCCAACTGTCCTGCGCGCCGCGCCAGCAGGCGCTGGGCGACTCGGACATCGCCACCTTGCACGCCCTGCTGCCGCAGTGGAGCGTGCAAAATGGCAAGCTGTGCCGCGACTTCGGCTTCAAGAATTACTACCAGACCCTGGCGTTCGTGAACGCCCTGGCCTATATGACCCATACGCAAGACCACCATCCGGAGCTCATCATTACTTACAAAACCTGCGCCGTGCGCTACGACACGCACTCGGTCAACCAGGGCGCCGGCGGCCTGTCCGAAAACGACTTCATCTGCGCCGCCAAGGCCGACCTCATCTACCAGAGCAGCCAGGTGACCGCATGAGCGAAGGCAAGTTGACAGGCATCATCATCGCCGCCCACGGCCGCCATTACCTGGCCGACGTGGACGGCGCCAAGCTGCAATGCGTGACGCGCGGCAAGAAAACCAATGTGGCCGTGGGCGACATCGTGCACCTGACGCGCACTTCCAACGACCAGGCCGTCATCGACCGCATCGAGGAACGCAAGACCTTGCTGTACCGCTCGGATCAGTACAAATCGAAATTGCTGGCCGCCAACCTGACGCAGCTGTTCATCGTCGTGGCGACGGAACCGGGCTTTGCCGATGACCTGATCTCGCGCTCGCTGGTGGCGGCCGATGCGGCCGGCATCGCGGCGCGCATCATCCTGAATAAAACGGACGTAACCGCTTCGCTGGAACGTGCCCGCGAACGCCTGCTGCCGTATTCCTCGATGGGCTATCCCGTCGATGAAGTGTCGGCGCGCGCCGAACCCGAGCACGCCGTGGCCACCCTGGCGCCGCTGCTGGCGGGCCAGTCGTCCATCCTCATCGGCCAGTCGGGCATGGGCAAGTCGTCCTTGATCAACCTGCTGGTGCCGGACGCCGACATCGCCGTGCGCGAAATCTCGGCCGCGCTCGACACGGGCAAGCACACGACGACCTTTACGCGCCTGTACAAGCTCGATGAACTGGGCGCGAACAGCTCCATCATCGATTCGCCCGGCTTCCAGGAATTCGGCCTGTACCACTTGTCCGAAGGCATGCTGGAGCGGGCCTTCCGCGAGTTCCAGCCTTACCTGGGCGGCTGCAAGTTCTATAACTGCCGCCACCTGATCGAGCCACAATGCGCCATCCTGCAAGCCTTGTCTGAAGGCAAGATCGCCAAGATGCGCCATACCCTGTATGGCCAGCTGCTGCACGAGTCGGCGCAAACGCTGTATTGAACGCGCCTGGCGCCCGCCATCGGCGCGGGCGTCAAACCGACAAAAACACCAATATTGCAAGCTAAACAGAATTAAATTCTGCTGAACAGCTCGCTTTCCCCCATTCATTCCAAAACCATCCATCGCCCGATTCCGCGTTTCAGCGCCGGATTCCGGCGTTTCATCGCTTTGCGCTGGCATGGCACCCATCCACTTGCTACCTTGGCATTGTCCCCGCCAGCGAACCTGCTGGAGACAACATTGGTCTAACTCCAACCCGCATTTGATCACAAGGTGAAATCATGAAAGCATCGTTCTCGCGTACCCTGGCCCTCGGTAGCGCCGCCCTCGTCCTCGGCCTGTCTTGCCTCAGCGCCAGCGCGCTGGAAATCGGCGAACAGGACAAGGTGCAGATCTCCGGCAAGGTCTACAAACTGGCCCCGCAGGAATTCAGCCAGTATGGCAATCGCTACCAGCTCGACACGGGCGATACCTTGCTCCTGCGCCAGCAAGTCAACCGCTATTTCACGCAAATCAAGGGACAGCCCGAAGTAGAACTGTTCGGCCGCGCACCTGGCGTCTTTGAAACGGCCAGCGGCACCCGCATGGAATTTCGCAACGATGGCGACGTCATCGCCATCACCGGCCTGAACAATATTCCGGGCGCCATCGCCAAGACGGGCGAAACGGCCGGCAGCGTGCACTTCGCCGGCCGCTAAGCAGACACATGGCGACCGGCAGGCAGGCCGTCGCCAGCCTGTCCACGGGGCGTGCATCAGCCGGCAGGGGCTGGTGCACGCCCCGCCTGCTTTGCGCAGTCCGAACGGGTATGTGCAAAAAATACTGTCGAGTCAGCCAAACAACTGCATCCGAATGCAGCTTACAATGCGATCCAATAAGGTGTCACTGGCCGCGGGCCAACACCATCGCCTTGCGGGAGATTTCGGATGGAAATGTTCGCACTCGAACATGACATTGCACAGTGGGAAGACACACTGCGGCCATTGCGCGCCCTGGAGCGCTTGCCCTTGCTGATGCTGCTGGCATGGCATTTGCGCCAGCGCAACTGCGCGCAGGCGCTGCACCATGCGGCCGAAGCGGCGTCCTTGCTGCCCCAGGCACAACTGCCGGACCACGCCCTGGCCATCGCGCAGGCGCGTCTGCAACTGGTGCAGGCGGAAGTATCCTGGCTGCAAGGGGCGCTCGATGCGGCCGAAAGCATGGCCATGGCGGCGCACGCCATCCTGTGCGCGCACGGCGACGGCGCCGCCTGCGCCGATGCGCACTGGCTGCTGTCCTCGATTGCCGTCGACCGGGGCGACCATGCCCGCTGCGATGCCGAACTGCTGGCCGCGGCCGAGCAGGCGCGCAGCGCCGGCGATGCGATGCGCGCCTGCCTGGCCGACGCGGCCACGGCGCGCTGGGCCGTGTTGCGCGATGCGCCGGCCGCCCAAGCCCGCTGGGGTGCCGCCTTCCAGGCCGACGGCGCCAGCGGCAAGCTGCCCGCGCCGCTCGCTGCCTGGGTGCATGACTTCCGCGGCTTGCTGGCGCACACCTCGCGCGACCTGGGCACGGCCGCCGGCCACTACATGCAAAGCTATGAAGCGGCGCTGGAAAGCGGCCAGCTGCGCGGCGCGATCACGGCCGCCATCAATATCGGCGATTGTTTTTCCAGCCTGAACGACAACGAATCGGCCCTCGAATGGATGCAGTGCGCGCTGGATCTGGCCCGTCCCACCGGCTGGCCGCGCAGCATCGGCGCCTGCCAGACGCATACGGCCGAAACCATGCGCAAGCTGGGACGTCTGGCCACGGCCGAAGACTTGCTGCGCCAGGCGCTGCACCTGCTGGCGCCCATGTCGGGCGCGCGCACGTACGCCAACGCCCTGTTCCACCTGGGCGAACTGAGCCTGGACAAGGGCGACTACGACACGGCGCTCGATGCCTTCAGCCGGCTGGCGCAGCGCGCCGAAGCGCTGGGCCAGGCCGATTTTCGCAGCATGGCCCAGCGCGGCAGCGCCCACGCGCTGTCCTACCTGGACCGTCCGGACGAGGCGCTGCAGGCGGCCGAGCGGGCTTGCCAGCTGGCCACCGCGCAAGGCGACGCCATGCACCAGGTGGCGGCGCTGCGCGTCCTGTCGATGCTGCATGCGCGCCATGAGCTGCCGCCGCCCGCGGGCATGCTGGAGCGCAATCCCGCCCTGCATTTCCTGCACCAGGCGCTGCAGGTGGCCGCCTCCATCGACGGCTATTCGCCGCCCGGCGAACTGCTCGATGCGCTGGCGCGCGAATACGCGCATGCGGGCGACTATGCGCGCGCCTACGATATCGCCCTCGATGCGGGCATGGCGCGCGAAAAAAGCCACACCCAGCAGGCGAGCAACCGCGCCACCGCCATGCAGGTCTACCACCAGACGGAACATGCGCGCTCGGAAGGCTATCACCACCGCGAACTGGCCGCCTCCGAAGCGCGCCGCGCCGAAGTGCTGCAGCAGACCAGCGACACCCTGGAACGGCTGTCGGCCATCGGCCAGGAAATCACCACCCACCTCGACGCCAGCGCCGTATTCCAGGTGCTCGACCGCCACGTGCACGCCTTGCTGCCCGTCAACACGTTCGCCGTCTACATGCTTGACGCGGCAGGCACGGCGCTGCGCCGCGCGCACGGCATGGAAGCGGGCCGGCCCCTGTCCGACAACGCCATTCCACTGAACAATCCACGCGCCTACTCCGTGCGCTGCCTGCTGGGCCGGCGCGAAGTGTATATCGACCAGGTGCCGCCGCGCCGCCACGCCTACACGGTGCCCGGCACCCTGCATAACCAGAGCGTGCTGTACGTGCCTTTGACGGTGGGCGAACGCGTGCTGGGCGTGATGACGGTGCAAGCTTGCCATGCCAACGCGTATGGCGAACGCGAGCGGCTGATCTTCCGCACCCTGTGCGCGTATGGCGCCATCGCGCTCGACAACGCCAGCGCCTACCGGCAACTGCAAGATGCCCAGGCGCAACTGGTATCGCAGGAAAAACTGGCCGCCCTCGGCTCCTTGATGGCCGGCGTGGCGCATGAACTCAATACCCCGATCGGCAACAGTTTATTAATCGCCAGCACCATGCAGCAAAAGACGGAAGACGTGGAACGCCTGATGAACGGTCCCGGCCTGCGCCGCTCGGACCTGGCCGCCTTCATCGACGATGCGGGCAAGGCGTCGGCGCTGGTAATGCGCGGCCTGCGCAGCGCGGCCGACCTGGTCAACAGTTTCAAGCAGGTAGCCGTCGACCGCACCACCGAGCAGCGGCGCCGGTTTGACTTGCAACAAGTAAGCAATGAAATCATCGCCACCGTCATGAACCGCATCCGCAGTTCGGGCCACCGCATCGAAGTGGAGATAGCCTTCGGCATCGCCATGGACAGCTATCCGGGTCCGTTTGGCCAGGTGATCACCAATCTGATCAACAATGCCCTGCTGCACGCCTTCGCCCCCGCGCCCAACGATGGCGGCGCCGGCACGGGCTGCATGCGTTTGTCCGCCACGATGGAGGCGGCGCGCGTGCACATCGTCTTCGAGGACAATGGCGGCGGCATCGCCGAACAGCATTTGTCGCGCATCTTCGACCCCTTCTTTACCACCAAGCTGGGCCAGGGTGGCAGCGGCCTGGGTTTGTCGATCAGCTACAACATCGTCACGGCCCTGCTGGGCGGCACCATCCAGGTGGCCAGCAGCCCCGCCGGCACGCGCTTCACCCTCGACTTGCCGCTGGAAGCGCCGCAGCTGGACGGCGCCGCGCCCGCCAGCATCTATTAGCATCTATTAATTCCCACCCTTTGCCCGGGCGCAGGCTTGCCTATACAAGTACGCGTCCGGCCAGTCTTTCCAATCTAAAAGCAAAACCCTTATAATTGAACGGCTGAAGTCCCTGCCATTGCATGATTTACAACTTGGCAAACCGCATCGACCCGTGCGACAAACAGGCACGGGCACCGATCAACACAGCAGCGCGCCGGGCGAGGCAGTCATCAGACGAGATGTTGTACGCTGATGCAACCCGGCGGGAAAGGCACGCCGCCGGCGGCCTGCGCATCTTCAAGTGGTCATTATGTCGACAAAAAAACCGATCAAGCACTACCTCCAGTTCTCCGATTTCACGTTGGAAGAGTATGAATATGTGATCGAACGCGCCCATCTGATCAAGCGCAAGTTCAAGAACTATGAAATCTACCATCCATTGATCGACCGCACCCTGGTGATGGTCTTTGAAAAGAACTCGACCCGCACGCGATTGTCGTTCGAGGCCGGCATGCACCAGTTGGGCGGCGCCGCCATCTACCTGAACACGCGCGATTCCCAGCTGGGCCGCGGCGAGCCGGTGGAAGACGCGGGCCAGGTCATGTCGCGCATGTGCGACATCATCATGGTGCGTACCTTCGGCCAGGAAATCATCGAGCGTTTCGCCGCCAATTCGCGCGTGCCGGTGATCAATGGCCTGACCAATGAACACCATCCTTGCCAGGTCTTTGCCGACATCTTCACCTACATCGAACACCGCGGCTCGATCGCCGGCAAGGTCGTCGCCTGGATCGGCGACGCCAACAACATGCTGTACTCGTGGCTGCAGGCGGCCGAAGTGTTCGGCTTCCACGTCAACGTGTCGACGCCGAAGGGCTACGACATCGACCTGGCGCAAGTCAAGACAGAGCGCTACACCTTCTTCGCCAACCCGTCCGACGCATGCGAAGGCGCGCACCTGGTCAACACGGACGTGTGGACCAGCATGGGTTACGAAGCGGAAAACGCGGCCCGCATCGCCGCCTTCGACGGCTGGATCGTCGATGGCGCGAAGATGTCCCGCGCCGCGCCCGACGCCCTGTTCATGCACTGCCTGCCCGCCCACCGCGGCGAGGAAGTGGCCGCCGAAGTGATCGACGGCCCCCAATCGGTCGTGTGGGACGAGGCGGAAAACCGCTTGCACGTGCAAAAAGCGCTGATTGAATACCTGTTACTCGGTAAAATCCAATAATTCGCCTGGAACTGCAGAACTCCCGGCAGCATCGCAACACATACATCGACAACGACAACTGGAAGCAATATGAGCGACATTAAAAAAGTAGTCCTGGCCTATTCCGGCGGACTCGACACCTCCGTCATCCTGAAGTGGCTGCAAGATAACTACCAGTGCGAAATCGTCACCTTCACGGCCGACCTGGGCCAGGGCGAAGAACTGGAACCGGCGCGCGCCAAGGCCATCAAATTCGGCATCAAGCCGGAAAACATCCATATCGAAGATGTCCGCGAAGAATTCGTGCGCGATTTCGTCTTCCCGATGTTCCGCGCCAACACCGTGTATGAAGGCGAATACCTGCTGGGCACCTCGATCGCCCGTCCTTTGATCGCCAAGCGCCTGATCGAAATCGCCAACGCCACCGGCGCCGACGCCATCTCGCACGGCGCGACCGGCAAGGGCAACGACCAGGTGCGTTTCGAACTGGGCGCCTACGCCCTCAAGCCTGGCGTAAAAATCATCGCGCCATGGCGCGAGTGGGATCTGCTGTCGCGCGAAAAACTGCTGAAGTACGCGGAAGACGCCGGCATCGAAATCGACATGAAGCACAAGAACGGCGGCGCGCCGTACTCGATGGACGCCAACTTGCTGCACATCAGCTTTGAAGGCCGCCACCTGGAAAACCCGAGCGCTGAAGCGGAAGAAACCATGTGGCGCTGGACCGTCAGCCCGGAAAACGCCCCGGACGAAGCGGAATACCTGGACATCGAATACGAAAAAGGCGATATCGTCGCCATCAACGGCGTGCGCATGTCGCCTGCCACCGTATTGGCCGAACTGAACAAAGTGGGCGGCAAGCATGGCGTGGGACGCCTGGACCTGGTGGAAAACCGCTACGTCGGCATGAAGTCGCGCGGCTGCTATGAAACCCCGGGCGGCACCATCATGCTGAAAGCCCACCGCGCCATCGAATCGATCACGCTGGACCGCGAAGTGGCTCACCTGAAAGATGACCTGATGCCGCGCTACGCGTCGATGATCTACAACGGCTACTGGTGGGCGCCCGAGCGCGTCGCCCTGCAAACCCTGATAGACCACACGCAGGAAACCGTGAACGGCTGGGTACGCATCAAGCTGTACAAGGGCAATGTTATCGTCGTTTCGCGCGATTCGAAGACGGATTCGCTGTTCGACATGAACATCGCCACCTTCGACGAAGACGGCGGCGCCTACAACCAGGCCGACGCCGGCGGCTTCATCAAGCTGAACGCCTTGCGCATGCGCATCGCCGCCATCGCCCGCGAAAAGCGTGGCCAGAAGTAATTAGTTGCCGGGAGGCACTATCTCCCGCATCCACCGAAGCCGCCCACGGGCGGCTTTTTCCGTTTACAGCGCACTCTGCCGCGATTTACGCCCCGGCACGCCCCCCATTTTGCTGTCCGCATGGCAAAATGCTACAGTGCAATTGTGCTGACCTTCCCGCTTCCGGAGCCCTCCCATGTTCAAAGACCTGAGTATCAAGAATAAACTGTACCTGGGCTTCGGCTCCATCGTGGCCATCATCCTGATACTGCTGGGCGTGGCCTACAACAGCTTTTCGCGCCTGTCGGAAGCCAATGCCTGGGACCGCCACACGATGGAAGTGCTGGTCGAGATCGACAGGATTCACAATTCCATCCTGCAAATCCAGGTGGAAGCGCGCGGTTTCATCCTCACAGGCAGTGAAACGTCGCTGACACCGGAGACCGATGAAATGGCGGTGCTGAGCCAGCACACGCAAAAAGCCATCGCCATGACGGTCGACAACAAGGTGCAGTCGGAGCGCTTCCGCAAGATCGACGCGCTGACCGCCACCTGGGTCAAGGAGTGGATCGCTCCCCTGATCGAAAAACGCCGCGCGCTGGGCAACGCGCCGGGCGCCACGGAATCGGTGGCGCGCACCATGCCGCCGACCGGCTATCCGGCCGTCGCGCAAGCGAACAAGCTGCTCGACGAAGCGGCGGCCGAGGAAACCCGCTTGCTGGCCGAACGCACGGCCACCTCGACAAAATTGCAGGAAACCATGCTGCTGACCCTGGCGCTGGGCGGCCTGCTGTGCGTGGTGCTGGCGCTGGGCATTTCCTACCTGCTCGGCCGTGCCATCCTCGGCCCGCTGAACAATCTGACGGATGCCGTCGGGCGCATCGCCGGTGGCGAGCAAAGCGCGCGCGCCGCCATCCTCTCGCGCGACGAGCTGGGCAAGGTGACGGAAGAATTCAACCGCATGGCGCAAACCATCCAGGACAACCAGGCCAACGAACTGGCCGCGACGAATAGCTTGCGGGCCAAGGTCGATTCCCTGCTGGAAGTGGTGTCGAAGGCAGCCTCGGGCGACCTGACGGGCAAGGTCGGCATCACGGGCAGCGACGCCATCGGCCAGCTGGGCAACGGCCTGGCGAAGATGTTTGAAAACCTGCGCAGCCTGCTCAACAACGTGCAAAAAGCCGGCATCCAGGTGACGACGTCCGCCACGGAAATCGCCGCCTCGGCACGCCAGCAGGAAGCCACGGGCATCGAGCAAGCACAAACGAGCGTGGAAATTCTCAGCACCACCAAGGAAATCTCGGCCAACACGAGCCAGTTGCTCAAAACCATGGAAGACGCCACCGCCGTGGCCGACTACACGACGAATGCCACTGCCGAAGCGCAAAATAACCTCAAGCGCATGGACTCGACCATGCAGCACATGGTCTCGGCCACCGATTCCATCAACGCCAAGCTGGCGGCATTGTCGGAAAAAGCCAGCAATATCAATAGCGTGCTGATCACCATCACCAAGGTGGCCGACCAGACCAACATCCTGTCGCTGAACGCCGCCATCGAGGCGGAAAAAGCGGGCGAGGCGGGCCGCGGCTTCTCCGTCGTGGCGACGGAAATCCGCCGCCTGGCCGACCAGACCTCCGTTTCCACCTGGGATATCGAGCAAATGCTCAAGGAAATGCAGTCGGCCGTCTCGGCCAGCGTGATGGGCATGGATAAATTCTCGGAAGAAATTCGCCGCAGCGTGGGCGAGGTACGGCAAGTGGCGGAACAATTGTCGTCCGTGATGGACCAGGTGCAAAAACTCACGCCGCAATTCGATGCCGTGCTGCAAGGCATGCAATCGCAAGCGATCGGCGCCTCGCAAATTTCCGACACCATGATGCAGCTCAACGACGCCACCCAGCAGACGGTGGAATCGCTGAAGGCCACCAGCGAAGCGGTGCACCAGCTGCAATATGCGGCGGGTGACCTGCAGTCGAGCGTGTCGACCTTCGCCGTCACCATCTGATCCCATGAAAGTACTGCTCTTTCACATCGGACGCGACCGCTATGGCCTGCCCCTGGCCGGCATCGTGCGCGTCCTGCCGCTGCTGGAGCTGAAACAGTTGCCGCTCACGCCAGACTATGTGGCCGGCCTGATGGACTTGCACGGCACGCCCGTGCCCGTGATCGACCTGTCGCGCCTGGCCGGGCTGCCGGCCGCCGCCGCGCAATTCGACACGCGCATCGTCATCGTCGACTACCGTGCGCCCGGCGGCGCCACGCATGCGCTGGGCTTGATGGCCACGCAGGTGCGCGGCATCGCCGACATCGCTGCGGAAAAGCTTGAGGATAGCGGCGTGGCCACGGCGCCCTTCCTGGGCCAGGTGGCCAGCGACGCCGACGGCATCGTGCAACTGGTCGAACTCGAGCACCTGCTGCCGCCGGACGTGCGCGCGCTGCTGTTTCAAGACGCGGGCGCGGCATGACGGCGCAAGCCCTGCTGCGCCGCGCGACCGGCCTGTCCGTCTCCAAGTCCGTGGCCGAACGGGCCGTCGGCCAGCGCATGGAACAAACGGGCTTTAGCGATAGCGAGGCCTATCTGCAGGCGCTCACGCCGGCCGAAATGACGCAATTGATCGAACTGGTGGTGGTGCCGGAATCATGGCTGTTCCGCGACCCGCAGGCGTTCTACGCCACCGTCGAACTGGTGCAGGAGCGCTGGGCCAGGGGGCGCGCCACGCGCATCCTGTCGATCCCGTGCGCGGGCGGCGAGGAACCGTATTCGATGGCCATGGCGCTGCGCGACGGCGGCGTGCCGAGACAGGCGTTCAGCATCGACGCCTACGACTTGAGCCCCGGCTGCATCGAGCGGGCGCAGGCGGGAATCTATGGCCGCAACGCCTTCCGCGCGCAGGACGTGGCCTTTCGCGAGCGCTATTTCACGCACGTGGCCGATGATTCCTACCGCATCATCGACTCCTTGCGCGAACAGGTGACCTTCAGGCAAGGCAACCTGCTGCAATTCGACACGGCCACCTACAGCCGCCACTACGACGTCATCTTCTGCCGCAACTTGCTGATCTACTTTGACAAGCCGACCACGCGCGCGGCCATCGAGAATCTGTCCGCCCTGCTGGCCGACGACGGCATGCTGCTGGCCGGCTATGCGGAAGTGCCGTCGTTCTGCCAGAACGGCTTTGCGACGCTGCAGTTCCGCCAGGCTTTCGCCCTGAAGAAGGAAACGGCGGCGCCGGCCGGACCGGTGCAGGTGGCGCCACTGCCGGCCTTGCGCACCTTGCGCAGCGTGCCGTCCGCGCCAAGGCGCGCTGCCGCTCCCGTCTCCCCCATTGCACCAGCGGCCTTGCGCACGCGCCCCGTACCTCACCCCTCGCCGGCGCCGACAGCGCAGGCCGATTTGCTGGCCGAGGCGCGCCTGCTGGCCGACCGTGGCCAGCTGCGCGAGGCGGGCGAAAAATGCCACGCCCACCTGGCCCGAACCCCCGAGGCGGCGGAAGCGTATTTCATGCTGGGCATCATCAATGAACTGGCCGGCAAGATGGATCTGGCCGATGATTACTGGCGCCGCTGCATCTACCTGCAGCCCGACCATTACGAAGCGCTGTGCCACCTGTCACTGCTGGCCGAACGCAATGGCAACCACACGGCCGCCGCCACCCTGAAGGCGCGCGCGGCGCGCATCTACCAGCGCCGCCAGGCGTCCAACTAAGGGGCAAGCATGACAAACCTCATCGCCACCGAGTCCCCCGCCACCATCGACGACTGCTGGAACCATATCGGCGTGGTCGGCGACCAGAGCTGCCCCAGGCTGCCGGCCAACGTGCATTGCCGTAACTGCGACGTATATGCGGGCGCCGCCCAGCGCAACCTGCAGCGGCCCGTGGATGAACACTACCGGCGCGACTGGGCCAGCCACTTCCGCCAGATCGATGCGGGCGGCGAAGTGCGCGACAGCTCGGCGCTGGTGTTTCGCATCGGCCGCGAATGGCTGGCGCTGCCCACCCGCGTGTTCGACTCCGTGGCACCGCAAGCCAAGCCGCACGTGCTGCCGCACCGCGGCGGGCGCGGCCTGGCGGGCATCGTCAATATCGGCGGCAAGCTGTATCCGTGCATGTCGCTGGCGCATTTACTGGGCATCGACGAACAGGGCGCGCCGCCGGCCAAGGGCCGCCACACGTTCGCGCGCCTGCTGCTGATGCGCTGGGAAGAGCAAGCCTACGCCCTGCCCGTGGCCGACCTGCACGGCATCGTGCGCTACGCGTCGGGCGCCGTACAAACGCCGGCGGCCACCATCAACAAGGGCCTGTCGCGCTATCTGTCGGGCGTGATCACCGAGGGCGACCTGCGCATCGGCTGCCTCGACACGGCGCTGATCGGCTTTCAACTTGCGAGACTATTACGATGAGCCAGGACCAGCACGGCGACCTGAGTGCCTTTTCCATGCTGGACCTGTTCCGCATGGAGGCGGACAGCCAGACCCAGATTCTCACCGATGGCTTGCTGGCCATGGAGCGCCATGCAGGCGACGCGGCCGCCGTCGAAGCGATGATGCGCGCGGCGCACTCGATCAAGGGCGCCGCCGCCATCGTCGGCCTGCAGGTGGTGGTGCAGCTGGCGCACGGCATGGAAGACAGCTTTGTCGCCGCCCAGCACGGCCGCTTGAAACTCACGCCGGAGCGGGTCGATGTGCTGCTGTCGGGCGTCGACCTGATCGTGCAGCTGTCGCGCCTGGACGACGCGGGCGCCGAAGCGTGGCTGGCCGCGAATGCGGCGCAGATCGACCAGACCCTGAACGCCATCGCCGGCATCGCCGACTTGCCCGAATTGCCGGCCCTGCCCTCGGCCGCGGCGCCCTTGCCGCCGCCGGTGGCTGAAGCGCAGGCTCCCGTGGCCAGCGGCCTGGCGGGAGATGAACCGGAAACTGCCGCCCTGGCGCCGCGTGCGGGTGCCGCCCCGGCCAAGGCGCCGGCGCAAAACTTCGACAAACTGCTGTCGCTGGCCAGCGAATCGCGCATCAATGCGCACCAGATGCACCCGTTCATCGGCGCGCTGCAGCGCTTCAAGCGCAACCAGAGCAGCCTGTTTTCCGCCATCGAGCACCTGCACGAAGCCATTGCCCGCTCGGGCGACGCGGGCCTGATGGAAAAGTCGCTGCTGGCGCTGCAAAAGACGCAGCCCCTGAAGCAGTTCATGCTCGAACACATCGCCGACATCGAAACCTATGAACGGCGCTTGCTGGCCGTCTCGCAAGGCATGGTCGACGAAGTGCTGGCCCTGCGCATGCGCCCTTTCCGCGACGGCATCCACGCGTTCCCGCGCATGGTGCGCGACCTGGCGCGCAGCCTGGGCAAGGAAGTGCAGCTGGAGATCGAAGGCGAAGACACCCTGGTCGACCGCGACATCCTGGCGAAGATCGAAAGCCCGCTGAACCACATGCTGCGCAATGCCATCGACCATGGCATGGAAGGCCCGTACGAGCGCATCGACGCGGGCAAGGAAGCGCTGGGCACGATACGCATGGAAGCGCGCCACCGCGCCGGCATGCTGAGCATCGAGATCAGCGACGACGGGCGCGGCGTCGACCTGGAGAAAATCCGCCAGTCCGTCATCGAGCGCAAGATGGCCAGCCCCGCCATGGCCGCCGCGCTGTCGCCGGGCGAATTGCTGGAGTTTTTGTTCCTGCCCGCCTTCAGCCTGAAGGAAAAGGCGAATCAATTGTCCGGGCGCGGCGTGGGCCTCGACATCGTGCACGAGACGATACGCCAGCAAAACGGCACGGTGCGCCTGGAATCGGAACCGGGGCGGGGCTTTCGCGCCCTGATCACCCTGCCGCTGACGCAATCGATCGTGCGCGCGCTGGTGATCGACATCCAGGGCGAAGCCTACGCCATCCCCATCGTCAAGGTGGAAAGCGTGGTGCGCGTGCCGCAAGCGGCCATCCATACCCTGGAAAACAAGCAGTTCTTCGAACTCAAGGGCGAGCATCTGGGCCTGGTGTCGGCGGCGCAGGTACTGGAGCTGGGCGAAGCGGCCAGCCAGGCCGACGACTTGCCGGTGGTGGTGATCGGGCGCGGCAAGCAAAGCTATGCGTTGGTGGTCGACGCCATCCGCGGCGAACAAAGCCTGGCGGTGCAGGCGATCGACCCGATCTTCGGTAAAATGCGCGACATTTCCGCCGCCGCCCTGCTCGACGACGGCGAACCGGTGCTGATCCTCGACGTGCCCGATTTGCTGCTGTCGATCGACAAGCTGCTGCACGAAGGCGGCCTGCACCAGCTGGCGCAGGCGGGCCACGCGCAGCAGCGCCGCGCCAAGCGCATCCTCGTCGTCGACGATTCGCTGACGGTGCGCGAGATGGAGCGCAAACTGCTGCTGGCGCGCGGCTTCGACGTCGACGTGGCCATCGACGGCATCGACGGCTGGAACGTGGTGCGCAGCGGAGAATACGACCTGGTGATCACCGACGTGGACATGCCGCGCATGGATGGCATCGAACTGGTGTCGCTGATCAAGAAGGACCTGCACCTGCACAAGCTGCCGGTGATGATCGTGTCGTACAAGGACCGTCCGGAAGACCGCGCGCGCGGCCTGTCCGCCGGCGCCGACTATTATCTGACCAAAGGCAGCTTCCACGACGAGACCTTGCTCGACGCGGTGGCCGACCTGATAGGAGATGCCCGCTTATGAGTTGTACTTCATGAAAATTGCCATTGCCAATGATGTCCCCATGGCCGCCGAAGCCCTGCGCCGCGTGGTGGCCAGCACGCAGGAACACCAGGTGCTGTGGATTGCCCGCACGGGGCTCGAAGCCGTGCGCATGTGCGAGGGCAACCGCCCAGACCTGATCCTGATGGACCTGAACATGCCGGAGATGGACGGCGTCGAGGCGACGCGCCTGATCATGGAGCAAAGCCCGTGCGCCATTCTGGTGGTCACGGGCCGCCCGCAAGATAATGTCAACCAGGTCTTCCGCGCGCTGGGCGCCGGTGCGCTCGACGTCACGGCCACGCCCGTGCTGCAGGGACAAGTGGGCGGCGACAGCGAACTGCTGGCCAAGATCAAGACCATCGGCAAGCTGATACGCCACAGCGCCGAAGCACCGCCGCCGCGCCAGACGAACGGCAATGGCGGCGAACGGGGCGAAGGCCAGGTATCGACCCTGGTGGCCATCGGCGCCTCGACGGGCGGGCCGTCGGCCGTGGCCAAGGTGCTGTCCGGCTGGACGGCGCCGCCCGGCTGCGCCATCGTGGTGGTGCAGCACATCGATGAGACCTTCGCCTCGCACTTCGCCAAATGGCTCGATGACCAGCTCAGCATGCCCGTGCGCGTGATCGCCGAAGGCGACGAACTGGTGTCCGGCACGGTACTGATCGCCAAGACCAATGATCACCTGCTGCTAGATCAAAATTATCGTTTGGGTTACGATGCAGCACCACGCGACTATGTTTACCGCCCGTCCGTCGATGTCTTCTTCAACTGCGTGGCGCAGCACTGGCGCGGCGACGCCATCGGGGTATTGCTTACAGGCATGGGGCGCGACGGCGGCGATGGCTTGCTGGCCATGCGCCGCGCCGGCAAGACGACGATCGCGCAAGACCAGGCCAGCAGCGCCGTGTACGGCATGCCGCGCGCGGCGGCCGAACTCGATGCGGCGCAGCAAATCCTGCCTCTGGATAGAATAGGCGCGAGCCTGCGCAGCCGCCTGGGTGCCAAACTCAACAATGGGTGGGAGCCCTCCCCTAACATCTGAAAAGAATGCAATGCCAGAATTCTCCTCCAGCTTCACCCAGCCTGAGCCCGCATTGACCGAATTCAAGGTCAGCGTGCTGCTGGTGGACGACCAGTTGATCATTGCCGAGGCAGTCCGCCGCATGCTCAGCGACCAGCAGGATATCGAATTTCATTACGCGACCGACGCCACCCTGGCGCTGGACACGGCGCTGCGCTTGCAACCGACCGTCATCCTGCAAGACCTGGTGATGCCGGGCATCGACGGCTTCGGCCTGATCCAGCTGTACCGCGAAAACGCGGCGCTGGCGCATGTGCCCGTGATCGTGATGTCGGCCAAGGATGACCCGAAACTGAAGGCGCACAGCTTTGCCGTCGGCGCCAACGATTATGTGGTGAAACTGCCGGATCGCCTGGAGTTGCTGGCGCGCATACGCTACCATTCCAACGCGCACATCAGCCGCTTGCAGCGCGACCAGGCTTTTCGTTTCCTGCGCGAAAGCCAAAAGAACCTGGCGGACGCGAATATTGAATTGCAAAAACTGGCCGCCCTCGATGGCTTGACAGGCATCGCCAACCGCCGCCGCTTCGATGAAACCCTGGAATTCGAATGGCAGCGGGGCCAGCGCGACAAGACGCCGTTGAGCCTGCTGTTCTGCGATATCGACCATTTCAAGAGCTATAACGACCGTTTCGGCCACCTGGCGGGCGACCTGGGCCTGAAAAAAGTCGCCGCCGTACTGACGGAACATTTGAAACGCCCGGCCGACCTGGCCGCCCGTTACGGCGGCGAAGAGTTCGCCCTGATCCTGCCGGAAACGGAAGCGGCCGGCGCACTGCTGATCGCCGAAGCGTGCCGGCGCCATCTGGAAGGCTTGCAGATCGAGAATCCGGCGGCAGATGCGGGCATCGTCACCATCTCGATCGGCGTGGCCACCATCGTGCCGTCGCCGGACTCGACGGTGGAGCAACTGATCAACCGCGCGGACCAGGCCCTGTACGCGGCCAAGCGCGGCGGACGCAACAGCGTGCTGAGCGCCGATGACGTCCAGGACTGATTTTTAACAGCAAGGAAAGTGAAGCATGAGCACACAACTGGACAATGTCAGCGTCGTCAAGAAGTCGAACATTTATTTTGACGGCAAATGCGTCTCGCACAACGTCATCCTGGCCGATGGCACGAAAAAAAGCGTGGGCGTGATTTTCGCGTCATCGTTGCGCTTCAACACGGGCGCGCCGGAAATCATGGAAATCGTCGGCGGCCTGTGCAAGGTACGCCTGGCCGATGCAAGCGAGTGGAACAGCTATGGCGCGGGCACGCAATTCAGTATCCCGGGCAATAGCTATTTTGATATCGAGACCGTCGAAACCGTCGATTACGTCTGCCACTTCGGCTAATCCACGCAGAAAAAACGTCCATGGCTGCGTTGCACTGCCTCGCCGTACTATACGTACTGTCTTCGGCAATGCGCCTTGCCCTGAACATTTTTTCAAGCGCGGATTTACAATTTAAACAAACACAGGCTCGGGCGACAGGCGCACGCCATATTTCGCCTCTACATCATCCTGTATCGCTGCCGCCAGCCGGGTAATGTCCGCGCCACGAGCGCCGCCATTATTCACCAGAACCAGCGCCTGCTTGGGATACACTCCCGCGGGCCCCAGGTTTTTCCCCTTCCAGCCACACTGATCGATCAGCCAGCCGGCCGCCAGCTTTTCCGTGCCATCGGGCTGCGCATGGTGCACGAGCGCAGGGAAACGTTCCAGCAAAGCAAGACATTGCTCCTTCGACACCACCGGATTCTTGAAGAAACTGCCCGCATTGCCGATCACGGCCGGGTCCGGCAATTTTCGCCGGCGGATCGCCATCACCGTGTCGGCCACCTGTTGCGGCGTCGGCTCGGCAAGATTGCGCTCGGCCACGGCCTGCGCCAGCTCCGCATAGCGCAAGTTTGGCTGCCATTCGGCCGGCAAGGCAAACGTGACTTCCAGCACGATCAGCTCGCGTC
Organism: Janthinobacterium sp. BJB401; assembly: GCF_013372745.1. Classification (NCBI taxonomy): domain Bacteria; kingdom Pseudomonadati; phylum Pseudomonadota; class Betaproteobacteria; order Burkholderiales; family Oxalobacteraceae; genus Janthinobacterium; species Janthinobacterium sp. BJB401. The sequence continues at coordinate 91,720 of NZ_JABXFH010000021.1, forward strand.
CGTCCGCCTGCTTGAAGATGCTGTCGCGGTAAGCGAAGCGGCAAGCGTCGCGATCCATGTCGAAGACGATGCCGCTGGCGCTGTGCATGACGCTCACGCTATGCAGATAATCCTTGATTTCAACGCCATACGCGCCAATATTCTGGATAGGCGCCGCGCCCACCGTGCCGGGGATCAAAGACAGGTTTTCCAGCCCGCCGACGCCCTGCGCCAGGGTCCACTGCACGAAATCGTGCCAGTTTTCGCCGGCCGCGGCCGTGACGAGTATGGTCTCGAAATCTGCCTGCGCCAGGCGCATGCCGCGCGTGGCCATGTGCAGCACGGCACCGGGAAAGTCACCGGTCAGGACGATATTGCTGCCGCCGCCCAGAATCAGGCGCGGCATGCTGCTCAGGGCCGGATCTTGCAGCGCGGCCTGCAATTGCGCTTGCGAAGTAATGCGTACGTAAGCAGCCGCGTTGGCCGTGATGCCGAAGGTATTCAGGCGCTGGAGGGAGTAATTGTGTTCGATGGTGAGCTCTGCAGACATGGGATAGCGATTATTTTGTTCGATTATAGAGTGAAACCGACAAAAAACCAGCGCAAGACAAGGGCAGGCCGTCCGTTGTCCGTTAAAATGTCGCATCTTTAACAGGGCCGTCCCATGGCGCGGAATCAGCCGCCAAGGCCCAGCGCACCGAGCGTGCGCTCGCTTTAACAAGAAAAGGAACAGACCATGCCGTCATTTGATGTAGTCTCCGAAGCCGATATGATCGAAGTCAAGAATGCAGTCGAGCAATCCAACAAGGAAATCACGACGCGCTTCGACTTCAAGGGCAGCGACGCCCGCGTCGAACACAAGGAAAACGAATTGACCGCGTTTGCGGACTCGGAATTCCAGCTCAGCCAGGTGCGCGACGTGCTGACCAACAAATTGACCAAACGCAAGGTCGATGTGCGCTTCCTCGACGAAGGCGACATCAAGAAGATCGGCGGCGACAAGGTCAAGCAGATCATCAAGATCAAGAATGGCATTGAATCGGATGATGCCAAGAAAATCGTGCGCGTCATCAAGGACAGCAAGATGAAAGTGCAAGCGAGCATCCAGGGCGAAGCCGTGCGCGTCACGGGCGCCAAGCGCGACGACCTGCAGGCGGCCATGGCCATGCTGCGCAAGGACGTGCCCGACATGCCGCTGGAATTTAATAATTTCCGCGATTAATTTCGATGCTGCGCACGCTCCGGCCTGCGCTTGCGCCGGCATGGCGGCAAGCTGCCTCGGAGCGTCTGCCCGCTTGGGGTAGAATTGAAGCTGCGCACAGCTACATGCGCCCGCGCGCCCGACCGGCAGCGGGCTTGACCGTACATCTGGCTCAGTGATAACCACGGTAGTCTAAGGATAGCAATGAAACGTGTTGATGATTTCCGCCTGCGATTTGGCAAAAAAGAATATGTGCCCATCATGATAGGCGGAATGGGTGTGGATATTTCCACGTCGGAGCTGGCCCTGGAAGCGGCCCGGCTGAACGGTATCGGCCATATTTCCGATGCCATGGTGGAAGACGTGTCGGACCGCCGTTTCGACACCACCTTCGTCAAAGACAAGACGAAACTGTACAAGTTCAACATCAATAACAGCGACAAGGCCGTGGTGCAGTTCGACCTGGGCCGCCTGGCGGAAGCGCAGCGCCTGCATATCGGCCGCACCATGGAAGCAAAAAAAGGCGATGGCTTGATCTTCGTCAATTGCATGGAAAAGCTGACCATGAACGGCCCGCGCGAAACCTTGCGCGTGCGCCTGAACGCGGCGCTGGACGCCGGCATCGACGGCATCACCCTGTCCGCCGGCTTGCACTTCGGCTCGTTCGCCCTGATGGCCGACCATCCACGTTTCCGTGATGCCAAGCTGGGCATCATCGTCTCGTCCGTGCGCGCCTTGCAAATTTTCCTGCGCAAGAACGCCAAGCTGGACCGCTTGCCCGACTTTATCATCGTCGAGGGACCATTGGCCGGCGGCCACCTGGGTTTCGGCATGGACTGGGCCAATTACGACCTGCACACGATCACGGCGGAACTGCTGGCCTACCTGAAGGCCGAACAGCTGGACATCCCGCTGATCGCCGCTGGCGGCATTTTCACGGGCAGCGACGCCGTTTCCTTCCTGGAAGCGGGCGCGGCCGGCGTGCAAGTGGCGACGCGCTTTACCGTCACGAATGAATGCGGCTTGCCAAACAAGGTCAAGCAGGAATACTACAAGGCCTCGGAAGAAGACATCATCGTCAATGGCGTCTCGCCGACCGGCTACCCGATGCGCATGCTGAAGAACACGCCAGCCATCGGCGCTGGCATCCGTCCAGGCTGCGAATCGTATGGCTACCTGCTCGATGCGACGGGCAACTGCGCCTACATCAACTCGTATAACCGCGAAGTGGCGGCCCATCCCGAGCAAAAAACCGTCGTCGTGATGGACAAGACGTGCCTGTGCACGCACATGCGCAACTTCAACTGCTGGACCTGCGGCCATTACACGTATCGCCTGAAGGACACCACGCACAAGCTGGAGAATGGCGAATACCAGATCCTGACGGCCGAACACGTCTTCAAGGATTACCAGTTCAGCGTCGACAACCAGATTGCGCTGCCGGAAAAAGAAATCCTGGCAGCAAGCTAAATCTTGCAAGCCTGAAATAAAAATGGCGCAGCCTGCGAAGGCTGCGCCATTTTTTTATGCGGGGAGCATGTCCCGCAAGGCCCGTTCGATCGCGTCGAACCTGGGCCGTAGCAATATCTCTTCCTGCAGGCAAGCTTCCAGCATGGCCTGCAAGGCGGGCAAAGGCGTCGCACCATGCGCGATCAGCTCGCCCAGCAGCACGCCAAAGGCGCGCGCCTCTATGCCCTGCAGCACCTCCCCTTGCGGCGAGCCCGGCGCAAACATCGACGCCGCGCCAAAGTCGCCCAGCAGGCAGGCGCCATTGTCCGCATGCAGGATGTTGTGCGCATATAAGTCGCCGTGCACGATGCCATGTGCATGCAGCTGGCACACGGCCGAGGCGATGCCATGGGCAATGGCCAACGCTTGCGCAGGATCAAAGCGCACACCATCGGCATACACGTCGCGCGTGCACGATGCCAGGCTCGGCGGCCCCGCCAGGTTGCGGTAGGCGGCGTCGATGAGCGGCATGACGAGTCCCAGCGCCCCTTGCGGGTGCGCAGCGAGCGTCCCGAGGATGGGAATCAGACCAGCGTGTGCACCGGCGCCGACACAGGCGGCCATTTCGCTGCGCGGCAAGCCATCGCTGGTCATCGCGCCCTTGAACACTTTGACGGCGACATCATCGACGCCATCGAGGCGGGCACGGTAAATCACGCCCGATGCACCCTCGCCCAGCTGCTGCGCCAGTTCCAGGCGCTGCCATGCCACGCCCGCAGCCCCCGTACCGGCCAGGGCCGCCAGCTCACGCGCCTCCGTAAAGGGATTGCCCGCATACGCGAGCCAGCTCAGGCTTGGCAAAGACAGCAGGCAGTCGGGCAGCGCCGTGAAACGGTTGGCAGCGATGCGCACCAGTTCCAGCCGGCGGCAATTCGCCAACGTCGCCGGCAAGCTATCGAGGTAATTTCCCGCCAGCATGAGTTTCTGCAGTTGCCCGCACTTGCCCAGCTCATCCGGCATGGACTCGATGCAGTTATCCGTCAAGGTCAGCCAGCGCAACCTGGATGGCAAGGCGGCGGACGGCACGTGGCGAATCCGGTTCGCCTTGAAACCGATCATTTCCAGCGTAGCACAGGAACCGAGCACGGCCGGCAAGGCGGTGAACAGGTTATCCGAACAAAAGATGATGCGCAGCTTGTGCAGGCGCGGCAAATCGTCGGGCAATGTGGACAGCGCATTGCCCGACAGATCGAGGATTTCCAGGCTGTCGGCCAGGTCGAAGATTTCGCGGGGGAAGTCCGTCAAGCCGCAGGACAGCTTTAGACGGCGCAGGCCAGCCAGTTGGCCGGCGCGTAATTGTTCCAGTGTATGCACAGCAGACAAGATATCCCTTTCAAGGTAGCACGCGATCGATGCCATGCATAAATCATTGGACGT
>NZ_JABXFH010000022.1:0-94036 GCF_013372745.1 Janthinobacterium sp. BJB401
CACGCCGGGGCGCTGCGCGGATCTAGCGTCCCACGGTCTGCCGCTGATCCTTGATGAACAGCGCCGTCAGCATGCCCACCACGCACACGCCGATCACGTAATAGGCGGGACCCAGCACGTTGTTCTTCAGCATCAGGGTCACGACCACGGGCGTCAGGCCGCCGAAAATCGCGTACGACAAATTGTAGGAAAACGACAATCCCGAGAAGCGCACCTGGGCCGGGAACGCTTGCACCAGCACGTAGGGCACGGCGCCGACGACGCCGACGAACAGGCCCGTCATCGCGTACAGGGGCAGCAGCAGGTCGGGGCGGCTGCCGACGGTGGTATAGAAGAGATAGGTGGAAATGGCCAGCAGCACGGAACCGACGAAGATCACGCGCTTGCCGCCCAGGCGGTCGGCCAGCATGCCGGCGATGATGCAGCCGAAGGCCAGGCAGAGTGTCGCCACGGTATTGGCGACCAGGGTGGTGCGCGGCGCGATGTGGTGGATCTTTTGCAGCAGGGCAGGTGTCATCAGGATGACGACGACGATGCCGGCCGACAGCATCCACGTCAGCAGCATCGATACGACGACGGCGCCGCGGTGGCTGCGTAGCACGGATTTCAACGGCATTTCCGTGGCCAGCGCCTTGCGCTGCTGCATTTCCGCAAACACCGGGGTTTCATGCAGCCAGCGGCGCAGATACATGGCGCCAAAGCCGAAGATGCCGCCCAGCAGGAACGGGTAGCGCCAGGCGCCCTCGGTGATTTCTGCTGGTGTATAGACGGTGTTCAAGCCCGTCGCCACCAGCGAACCGAGCAGGATGCCGACCGTCAGGCCGGCCGTCAGCACGCCGCAGGCAAAGCCCGTGAAACGGCTCGGCACGTGTTCGGACACAAACACCCAGGCGCCCGGCACCTCGCCGCCCACGGCCGCGCCCTGGAAGACGCGCATCAACAGCAGCAGCAGCGGGGCGGCCAGGCCGATGGTGGCGTAGGTGGGCAGCAGGCCGATCAGCAATGTCGGCACGGCCATCATCAGGATGGACAGGGTGAACATGCGCTTGCGGCCGAGCAAGTCGCCGAAGTGGGCCATGACGATGCCGCCTAGCGGACGCACGACGTAACCGGCGGCAAAGATGCCGAAGGTTTGAAGCAAGCGCAGCCATTCCGGCATTTCCGGCGGGAAGAACAACTGACCGATGGCGTTGGCAAAGAAGACGAAGATGATGAAATCGTAGAATTCCAGCGCGCCGCCGAGGGCGGCCAGCGACAGGGTCTTGTAGTCTTGTTGGGTGAGGGGACGGCTTGCGGCGTTGATGGCGGCGGTGTTGGAAGTAGGCATGTGTCTCGTTCTTGTGTGTTATCGGAGATTGCCAGATCTAGCATACGCATTTCCGCCGCGTGAGTAAATGCGGCGCGTATGGGGAGCAGCCTCAGCTGTGCTTAATACAACGCCGCTATCATCAGCGTTGACTTCATTGGAAAGGACACACAATGCACATCATGATCGTGGGCGCCAGCCGAGGCCTGGGACGCGCGCTGGTGGACGGTTTGCTCGCTGACGGCCATGCCGTCATCGGCGTATCGCGCCAGCGACCTGCCGACTTGCCCGCCAGCCAGGGCGCGCAGCTGCAATGGATAGCGGCGGACCTGGCGGCACCGGCCGAGGCCGTTGAACGCATCGCGCGCGAGGCACCGGCAGCATTGGACGCGGTCATCTATAACCTGGGCGTGTGGGAAGAAAAGGCGTTCAGCGACGAGTACGCTTTCCTCGGCGATGCGGACGACGCCATCGTCGACATGGTCAATACCAACATCACGGCGACGATATTGCTGCTCAAGCGCCTGGTGCCGCGCTTGCTGGCCAGCAGCAAGCCGCAGCTGATACTCACGGGTTCCACGTCCGGCCTGCGCCAGAGCGGCCGTCCGGAAGTGACGTTCAGCGCCTCGAAATTCGCCTTGAACGGCATCGCCGACGCCTTGCGCGAAGGTTTCCGTGTACAGGGGCTGGCCGTGACGGCGCTGCAGCTGGGCTATTTGAATACCTACGATGGCTTGTCCGTGCCGCTGGCGGATGCCGCCGCGCGGGGCGAAGGCGAGCTGATTCCGGTGCATGACGTCGTGGCCGTCGTGCGCATGCTGCTGAGCCTGTCGAATGCCTCGTTCGTACGCGAACTGGTGATGCCGGCGCTGCGCGACGAGCGTTTTTAGGCTTTACGCCGGAAACAGCGCCCCGGCTTGTCGCATGTTGGCGGGCGTGGCGAGCTGGGGCAGCGCTTGCCGCGTCAGCCGGCACACGGCTTCCTGCGCTTGGGTGCACGTAAATTCCACCTGCCGTGCCAGGGTGTGCATGTCGGGCACCAGCCGTGATACGAGCAGGTTTTGCGCATCGAAGCCCAGCGCCTGGGCGCGTTCTTCGCCTTTAATTAACAGCGTCGTCAGGGAGCGCAGCATCTGTACAAAGCAGGGAATGGTGATGGCGTAGACCGACATGGACTTCCTCAAGTAAAGGGGCGAGAGCAATACCGGCATGATGCCCGTGCCAGCCGGGTTTCAGCGTGCCGCTTGAACATGCTACAGTCCGCCATTGCCGCCAGCCCAGTGCGGCGCTCCCTGGATCAAGATTGATGCCTACCTGGACTTCCCCGCCCCAACTCGTCGCCCTGGCCGCCTTCTATGCGCAAGCGCAAGCCCATCCGGAAACGCTCAGTGATGCTGTCTTCCTGGAAAATGCGAAAAGCGCCCACTGGCCCACCAATTGCTGGAGTTACGTGGAAGCATCGTTCGCCATCATCGCGCCTGCCTGTCTGCTGCGTCCGCATCTGACTGCCGAGCTGATCGCTTTCCCCATCGACGCCATGATCGCGGGCGGCCTGGAGGATGCAGGGCAAGTCATCGCAATCGGCCTGGCCTGCGCCACGCGCGACGCGCCGTATGTGGCGCCAAGCGAGGAGGGTAAGCGCTGGCTGACGCAGGTGTGGCCGGGACTGGGGGAGATGGTCGAGGCCGTGTTTCAGGCCAGGTTGCAGGAGGCGTTGGCGGAAGACTAAGCAAGCTGGTGCTTGACCTGGAAAGCTGGTTTACGTTAGGGTATACGTAACTACTTACATATATCCTGACTAACATGTCCTCCACCCTGCAAACCTACGGCTCCCTGATGCTGGCCAGCCGCCTGCGCCGTCTTTCCGATCAACTGTATGCCGGCGTCGATACCAGCTATGTGGCGGCCGGCGTCGAGCTGACGTCGCGCTGTTTCCCCTTGTTATTGCTGCTGCGCGACAACGGTCCCACGGCGATCACGGCCCTGGCCGCGCAGATTGGGCAGACGCATCCTGTGGTGGTCCAGTTGGGGCGCAAGCTGCTCGATGCTGGCGTGGTGACGGAAATGCCGGACGCCAAGGATGAGCGCCGCCGCCTGCTGGCGCTGTCCGACGCGGGGAAAGCCTTGCTGCGCGATATGGCGCCCCTGTGGGATGATGTGCGCGCGGCCGTCGATACGGTGTTCGAGCAGGGTACGCCGCAGCTGATGGCCAGCCTGGACCGGGCCGAAGCGCGCTTGCAGGCGCAAGGTTTCGGCGAGACGATCGCTGCCTGCCGGCGCCAGCGCGAGCAGGCCGCCGTGGAGATCATTGATTACGCCGCCCACTATGCGGCCGACTTCAAGCGTTTGAATATCGAATGGCTGGAACGCTATTTCTATGTTGAGGCGCTCGACGACAAGGTGTTGTCCGATCCGCAAAGCTCGGTCCTCGACGCTGGCGGGCAGATTTTCCTCGCGCGCCTCGATGGCAAGATCGTTGGCACTTGCGCGCTGATCCGCGCCGATGACGCCAGTATCGAGTTGTCGAAGATGGCTGTCACGCCCGAATGCCAGGGCCTGGGCATCGCGCGCAGGCTGATCGAACGGGCCTTCGATGCATTCGAGGCCAGCGGCGCGCAACTGCTGTTCCTGGAGTCGAACAGCAAGCTGGCGCCCGCCATCCGCCTGTATGAAAGCAGCGGCTTTGCCCACGTGGCGCGGCCGGCCGGCGACGCGCATTATCAGCGCGCCGACGTCTACATGGAGTGGCAGGGCAGGCCGCGTAGTTGAACACCCCATCGGCCGTCTCCCGCGTTACAATACGCGCACCCATAACGGAACTTAGGTTCCACTATTCGAGACGCCGACGCCGCATGCCTTCCTTTCCGATGCCCTTCCCGCAGATGATCGTTCCCCCGGAACCCACCCAGGCGCGCAGCAAGCAAGCGTTCGAGCGCCTGCTGCAGGTCGGTGAACAGTTGCTGGCGGAAAACCGTTTCGATGAAATCGGCGTGGCTGATCTGGCGAAACTGGCGGAAACCTCGGTGGGCACGTTTTACCGTTTGTTGGGCGACAAGGACACCTTGAGCCGCTTGCTGCTGCAGCGCTTTTTTTCCGACATGGTGGAAAAGGTCGAGACCCTGACGGAGTTGCGCCAGTGGGAAGGGCGCAGCCTGGAAGACTTCATCCGCGCCATGGTGGCCATGTTCGTGGCCGTGAATGGCGGGCGCAGCGGCGTCTTGCGGGCCTTGATCACGCGCGCGTCGCAGGATGCGCAATTTCGCGACAGGGTGCACCAGATCAATCATCTGATCTCGCAACGCACGGTGGCCGTGCTGGCCAGCAAGTCGTCCAGCATCCGCCACCCGAATCCCACGCAGGCGATGATGGTGGTGCCGCCCGTGCTGCTGGGCATCCTCAACCAGCACACCCTGACGGGTTCGCTGTCCTTTTTGTCGGGCGCGGCGCTCGAGGATGAACTGGTGCGTGTTGCTTTAAATTACCTGACTTGAACTATTTAGCGATTTAACTTGAAATCGGAATTCGGATTCCGTATTATGTTTTCCAACAGCAGGAAAACATATTCCTGCACCTGAACACAAAGCATGTTCAACAGCAAGGAGACAGAATGCGGCGTCACACGACATCCGATGTTCCATTGCATTACCTCGACCTCGGCAAGCAGCAGGGCGAGCCCGTGTTTTTGCTGCACGGCCTCGGCTCCTGCGCCGAAGACTGGCGCCCGCAGATCGACGCTCTCGGCAGCAGCTATCGCCTGATCGTGCCCGACCTGCGCGGCCATGGCGCCAGTCCCGCGCCCAACGGCGACTGGCAGATCGGCGACTTTGCCAACGACCTCTTCAATTTGATGGACCAGCTCGACGTGCCGCACGCGCACATCGTCGGCTTTTCCCTGGGCGGCATGGTGGGCCTGGAAATGGCCAACCGTGCTCCCGGCAGGGTGGCCAGCTTGTGCCTGATCAATTCCCAGCCGTTCCAGGGTAGCAAGCCGGCCGCGCTGCTGTTTGCCTACTGGCTGCGCCGCACGGTGATCGCCACCTTCGGCCTGAAAGCCATGGGCAAGATCATCGGCAAGAAACTGTTCCCCGATCCTGCACAGCAAGCGCTCGTCGAGCGCTTCGCCACGCAGATGGCGGGCATGGACAAGCGTGCCTACCTGGCCGCGCTGGACGCCATTTTCCACTGGGATATCGATATTCACTTCCAGGCCCTGGCCATGCCCGTCCTCATCATGGCGGCCGACCAGGATTACACGCCCGTCGCCAGCAAGCGGGCCTTTGCCGCACAGTTTCAGCAGTGCGAGATCGAGATCATCGCGAACTCGCGCCATGCCACGCCCCTGGACCAGGCGCAGCGTGTGAATACCTTGTTGCAGTCCTTCCTTACCATAAATTCAAAATAAACAGGCCACTCGCCGCACGGGCCGGGGGCCGGGAAACAGTCATCGCAGGGCAGGTGCTCGCATTGCGCGCGCGGGTACCGTTACGTCTTGCAATCCTGGGATCCGGCCGTCTTCCCTGGCGGTAAGCAAGCCTGACATTGGAGACGCTATGAAACTTGCTTTGAAATTGATGCCCGCCGCCCTCGCCGTTGCCGGCGCTTTTGCCACCCAGGCTCAGGCGCAGGAAGCCATCCCGGCCACTGCTGCCAGCGCCCAGGAAGCCAGCGAGGCGAAAGAACGCATGGAAACCGTGACGGTCTCTGCCCGCCGCCGCGAAGAGCGTCTGCAGGACGTGCCGCTGGCCGTCACGGCGTTTTCCGCCAAGGCCCTGGAACGGGCGAATATCCAGAACCTGGCCGACTTGCAGGAGCGCGTGCCGAACCTGACCGTGTACGCCTCGCGCGGCACGAATACGACATTGACGGCCTTCATTCGCGGCGTGGGCCAGGCTGACCCTGTCTGGGGCGTGGATCCGGGCGTGGGCATTTATTTTGACGACGTCTACATGGCCAGGCCGCAAGGCGCCCTGCTCGACGTGTTCGACGTGCAACGCATCGAAGTGCTGCGCGGCCCGCAAGGCACCCTGTACGGCAAGAACACCATCGGCGGCGCCATCAAATACATTTCGCGTCCGCTGGCGAAGGAAAACGGCGCGTCGGCGGAAGTGGGCATCGGCAACTACAAGCAGCGCAACTTCAAGGCCGCCTTCAATCTGGCCAACGAGAGCGGCACCTGGCGCGCGCGCCTGGCCGCCGCCAAGCTGGACCGCGACGGCTTCGGCCGCAACACCTTCAATGGCGAACAGGTCAGCGACCAGGACAGCACGGCCGCGCGCCTGTCCGTCGGTTACTTTCCGCAAGACATCCCCTTGACCGTCGTGCTGAGCCTGGACGCCACGGATGACAAATCGGGCGTGCGCGGCTTCCAGCGCATGGGAGTGAGCGCCTTCGACCCGCTCAAGCGGCCCGCCAGCACGGATGCGTATGACATCCAGAGCGGCATGCCGGGCAATAATTTCACGCATAACCGGGGCGGCTCGCTGGTGGCCAATTACACCTTGTCGAATGACTGGTCCGTCAAAGTGATCGGCGCCAAGCGGCGCAGCACGTCCGAGCAAACCATCGACTTCGACGGCTTGCCGCAGCCCATCGCCGACGTGTTCGGCGACTCGCGCGACGAGCAGAAGAGCCTGGAATTGCAGGCGTCTTACAGCGGCGACTACGGCGCCGGCGTGATCGGACTGTACCGCTTCGAAGGCACGGCCGGCGGCGGCATCTACAACAACTTCCTGGGGCGCCAGTTCACGGCCGCCGTCAGTACGGTGGAGACGGACAGCACGGCGTTGTACACGGACTTGACCTGGCCGCTGGGCAAGGTGTGGAGCATCAATGCGGGCTTGCGCCACACGCGCGAGGAAAAGCGCGCCATCGTGCTGAACCGCGCCTTTGCCGACGTGGGCTTTACGCGGCCCATCCAGACGGCGGCTGACTTCGACAAGTCCTTGTCGGTCAGCAATACCTCGCCGAAACTGTCGGTGCGCTATGAAGCGTCGAAGACGACGAATTTCTACAGCAACCTGTCGCGCGGTTTCAAGTCGGGCGGCTACAACGTGCGCGCCAACAACCTGGTGGTGCCGGACTCGGCGCGGCCGTACAAGGATGAAAAACTCGACGCGCTGGAAGTGGGCATGAAGTATGCGGCGCCGGACGACACGTTTGACGCCAACGTGGCCCTGTTCTACAACCGCTACAAGGATATCCAGTTGTCGGTGTTCACCAGCTATGTGCAGCCGGGCGGCGTGCCGGGCTTCTATGGCGACTTCACGAATGCGGGCAAGGCGACCGTGAAAGGGGCCGAGTTCGAATTTTCGTGGCGGCCCAACCGCCAGTGGGAAGTCAACGGCTTCCTCGCGCTGCTCAATGCCCATTATGACGAGTTCATGAGCGGCGGCAAGAATATCGCGGATACGCAAAAGTTCAGCAATACGCCAGCCCGGCAAGTGGGCTTGAACCTGACACGCACGGACCGCGACGTCTTCGGCGGTGCCTTGCGCAGCATGGTCGGTTATGGCTACCGCAGCAAGGTCTACCCGACCACAGACTTGAGCGAAACGCTGGCGCAGGGCGGCTACAGCATCTGGACGGCCGGCGTCGTGTGGGAAGCGCCGAAGAACTGGACCTTCAGTCTGCATGGCAGCAACCTGGGCAATAAACGCTACCGCACGGATGGCTACAACATTCCGGCCGTGTTCATCCTCGACGGTTTCTACGGCCCGCCGCGCCAGATCATCGCCAAGGCTGGCTACAAGTTTTAAAAGGTTGTTGAAGTGCCAGCCTGGTTAGCGCCAGGCTGGTTTGTTGTCGCTGTTTTCGTCCTTAATAACAATCAGGAGACTGGCATGGCACATCTGCATCAGCAACTGCGTCACTTCTTATCTGCACTCATCGCCGCCTGCGGCTTGCTGGCCGCGCTGCCGGCCGCAGCCGGACAGTGGGACTTCGGCCTGTACGCGAGCCTGTGGGGATCGCGTGAATACCAGGTCTGGCTACCGAGCAATTACAATCCGAATACGCCGCTGCCCGTCGTGCTGATGCTGCACGGCTGCGGTTCCGAGCCCAACAGCATGGCCGCCGTCAGCCGCTACAACCAGCTGGCCGACAGCGAAAACTTCATCGTCGTCTATCCGCGCCAGAACGCCACGGCCAATCCCATGCGCTGCTGGAATTTCATGTTGCCGCTGAACCAGGAGCGAGGCACGGGAGAACCGGCCGTGCTGATGGGCATCTTGAACAAGGTCAAGAGCAAGTATGCGGTGCAGGACAGCCGCGTGTACGTGACGGGCATCTCGGCCGGCGGCGCCATGGCCTCCATCATGGCCGCCTGCTATTCCGATGTGTTCGCCGCCGTGATGGTGCATTCGGGCGGCATGTACAAGGGCGCCATCGGCATGCTGACGGCCGCCGATTCGCTGTTCAACGGCAGCTCGTTCGACCCGAAAGTGCGCGGCAAGGATGCCTGGCGCTGCTCCGGCTCGCCGCGCCGGCTGATGCCGACGATGGTGTTTCACGGCACGTCCGACATCGTCGTCAATCCCGTCAACGGAGAGCAAACCATCGAGCAATTCCTGCAGACCAGCGACTATGGCGACGATGGCCTCGACAATGACAGCGTGCGCTATCGTGCCGACAGCATCGTGCGCCAGACGGTGCCCTACGGCCGCAGTTACGCCATCGACACCTATCTGCACAACGGCGCCGTCATCGCGCAAAAATACACGGTCGAGGGCATGAACCACGCGTGGAGCGGCGGCCCTCCCGGCTGGCCATTCAGCGATGAGCTGGGCCCGGACGCCACCGTGATCAGCTGGAATTTCTTCAAGAATTACCAGCGCTGATGCTTTGGGAAACTTGCAGCTTGTACAATGGGGCGCAGCGATTGCGCCCCATTTTTTAGCCCGTGAAAGATTTCATGTCTGCTTGCCGCCTGTTGTCCTGTCTTGCCGCCGTACTGCTGTCCGCTTGCGCCAGCGCCGGGCCGCCCGCGCCATCGGCGGCCGACGCGCAAGCGTTCGAGCATGCCGCCCAGCAAGACAGCATGCGCAGCGAGTGCGACTGGAACGTGCGCTATGCTCCCGTCGCGCCACAGGAAGCCAGCGTGGCGCAACTGCAAGCCATCGCCACGGCGCGCCTGGCGGCCCTGCAACTGGCGCCCGCCTGGACCCTGGCCGTGCCCGGCAGCGCGGCGCACGCTTTCACGGACTCGGCGCAAGACCGTGCCGGGCTGCAATTGTTGCTCAGCATCGTCTTGCCGGCCATGGAGCGCTACCCGGCTGGCGTCTTCGCGCGCACGGGCTTGCGCCACGTCGTGCTGGTGAAAGACTTGAGCGTGGACGGCCAGCGCCGCCTGGCCATGCCGGCGCCGGAAATCGACAGCGTCGTCTACGCTGACAACCTGCTGGCCGCCCTGTGTCCATCCGGCATGGAGCTGCGCGTGCACCACGAGTATTACCACTTCATTGAATTCCGCCTGTTCAACGACTTCTATTACCGCGACCCCGCCTGGCTGGCCCTGAACCCGCCCGGCACGGCTTACGGCCAGGGCGGTGCCACGGCCTATGGCAAGGGTTTCCAGAACCTGGGCCACCCGCAGCCGGGACTGGTCAGCCTGTACGCGGCCTACGGCCCCGAGGAAGACAAGGCGGAAGTGTTCGGCTGGATGATGGCGCCTGCGTATGCGCTGCGGCTGGAGCAGTGGACGGCGTTTGATCCCGCCTTGTTGGCGAAGCGGCAATTGTTGAGGGATGTATTGAGCAGCAAGACAGCCTCTTACTAAATATCAAGTATTTCCCTGCCATCCCATGGCATTGTCGGTTCTCCAGCTTGATTCGATGCAAGTGCGAACGAGGAGAATGCCATGGACGGTGACGAGTCGATATCGGGTGCCGAGCGACCGCTGCGCCTGCGCCTGGGTGTTTCGCCCAAGGTGCCTGCCGGCGTGCTGATACCGCAGCGTATCGCCGGCAGCGAGGCCATCTGTGGCGGCATCGAATACCGCATCTTGTGTGTCTCGACGCATGCCGACTTGCCGCTCAGTAGTTTGATTGCCTTGCCCGCGGCTATCGATATCGTCACCGATCAGGGGCAGCTGCGCAGTATCTGCGGCATCGTCACGCAAGCCAGTGCCGGCGACAGCGACGGCGCGCTGGCCAGCTACCAGCTGGCGCTGACGGACGCCTTCGCCATCATGGAAAAGCGCTGCAATACGCGCGTCTTCCGGCGCCTGACGGATATCGAGATCGTCAAGACCTTGCTCGATGAATGGATACGCAGCAATACCGTGCTGGCGCATGCCTTCCAGTATGCGTTTGCCGATTTCTTTGAGGCGCAAACGTATCCGCAGCGCGAATTTGTCATGCAGCACAATGAGTCCGATGCAGCCTTCGTACGGCGCCTGCTCAAGCGCAATGGCGTCGCCTGGTTTTTTCGTGCCGAGGGCAGTACGGATGCACATGCCGAGCCAGCGCATACCTTGGTGCTGTTCAACCATGCCGATGGCTTGCGGAAAAACATGGCCGATACCGTGCGCTATCACGCGGACCGCGCGACGGAACAGCGTGACACCCTGACGTCGTGGAGCGAAGTGCGCAAGTTGCAGGCGGGCAAGGTGACGCGCCATAGCTGGAATGAAGAACATCCGCGCGCGCGGCCGTTCATGACCGCCGATGCCCTGGGACGGGGGACGCAGGGCATGCATGGTAATGCGATTGCCGCTACGCTCGATGATTACCGCGTGCTCCCGCCGCGTGCGGGCAACGATCATGAGGCCTTGTGCCAGCTGGGCATGCTTGCCATGCAGCAGCACGATTACGAGAGTCATTGCTTTCACGCCGAAGGCAGCGTACGCGACCTGTGTCCGGGTGAATATTTTACGCTGGCCGAGCATCCGGACGTTGACGCCTTGCCAGCGGCCGCGCGCGATTTTGTCGTCACGTCGCTGCACGTGGCGGCGCAAAACAATTTACCCAGGGAGCTGGCCGCCCGGGTGGCGCGTTTGTTTGCGCGTAACCGCTGGCTGGCCGATGAGGCATCGCTGCCGCAGTGCGAACTGGCGGCTGCCGTGGACGGTGGCCCCTTGCGCATGCATATCGAACTGACGGCAGTGCGGCGCGGCGTGGCCATCGTGCCGGCCTACGACACGCGCAGTGATTTGCCGCCAGTCACCATGCAAAGTGCCATGGTGGTGGGGCCGGCGAATGAGGAAGTCCATTGCGACGCGATGGGCCGGGTCAAGGTGCGCTTTCCCGCCACGCGCAAGCTGGACCACGAGCATGCAGGCGGCACGGGCGCCTCCGACACGGATGCCGATTCGGCCTGGGTGCGCGTCGCGTCGAGCTGGGCGGGAAACGGACCTGGCAGCATGCAGCAATGCGGCTATCTCGGTTTGCCCCGCGTCGGCAGCGAAGTTTTGCTGGCCTTTCTGGGCGGAGATCCGGACCGGCCCATCATCGTGGGACAGTTGTACAACCATAATGCGCAGCCGGTTGCCTTGAGCAAGGTGGGCGACCTGCCCGGCAACCGTTATTTGTCCGGCATCAAGAGCTGTGAGATCAAGGGCACGCGTGGCAACCAGCTGCGCTTTGACGATGTGCACGGGCAAATCAACGCTCAGCTTGCCAGCGATCACGGTTCCAGCCAGCTCAACCTGGGCTGGCTGACGCAGGACCGGCGCAATGGCCAGGGCGAGGCGCGCGGCGAAGGCGCCGAACTGCGCACCGATGAGCAACTGGCCATGCGGGCGGGCAAGGGCATGCTGATTTCGGCCTGGAAGCGCCTGAACGGCGAGGGTAGCCACATGGCGCGCAGCGAATATCTGGGCCTGATGGAAAACTGCCTGGAATTGTTCCGCTCGCTGGGTAGCTATGCGGCCACGCATCAGGGGCTGGAGCACGCGGACGAAGCGCAGCAGGAATTGCAGCACAGCTTGAAAGGCTGGGAAGGCGGCAGCAATACGCAGCCCCGTGCCGAATTGGGCGGTGCGGCGGCGATTGCCGTCACGGCGCCTGCCGGCATCAGCTTTGCCAGCTCGAAAGCTATCGTCAGCTATGCCGTCAGCAATATCGATACCGTGGCGCAGCAGCACCTGCAAGCGGTGGCAGGCCAGCGCTACAGCGTGAATGCGGGCAAGGGCATCTCGTTGTTTGCCCATGCGGATGGCATCCGCGCCATCGCCCATCATGGCAAGTTCCTGCTGCAAAGCCAGCATGACGACATGGACCTCAACGCGGCGAAAAATTTGAAGCTCACCGCCAGCGAAGGCAAGCTGACGGGCATGGCCGATGAAATCGTGTTGATCTCCAAGCACGGCGCTTTCATCCGCATCGCCGACGGCATCACCTTCGGCAGCAAGTCGCCGCTGAACTTCAATGCGCCCAATTTCATCTTCAATGACCCGCAAAGCATGGAGGTGCAATTGCCAAGCTTTGCCGAGGGCAAGGCCGACCAGCAATTCATCTTTCAATATGAAGGCGACGACAGCGCCGTCGATGGCGTGCCGCAACAACCGCAGTTGGCACCGCAGGCGCACTTTGCCGTGGAGCTGGGCGATGGCTCGTCGGCCAATGGGCGCAGCGATGGAGGCGGCAAGACGGACGTGCTGGAGCGCGCAGCGATGCACCTGGCCGCCATCGAAGTTTTCAACAACAAGGATTGATGACGCCAGGAGAGTGCGATGGGCAGCTATCCGAAAGTACCGTACGTGGTGGGCGAGGAAGTGGCGCTCCTGCATTGCGAACGCAGCGTGTGCAAGAAGGTGAAAATACGCCGCAACCTGCCGGGCAATATCATCGTCATCCATGGCGTCAACGATGTGGGCGTCAGCTACAAGGCGGTGGAGCATGGCTTGTGCGAGGGCTTGACGAAAAGGCTGGGACGCGGCTTTACGCCAGCTTCTTACCGCATGCCTGTGGCAGCGGACAAGGACAAGCTGGAAGATGACCCCGATGCCGTTTTCTTCAAGCGCACGATCGCCAAGGACACCAACAGCCCCGTGATTCCCTTCTATTGGGGCTACCGCGAAGTTGAAGGTAAGACGACTACCATCCATGGTCAGTTCGTTGACCGTTACGGCAACCGGCTGGACAAGGATCTGTCGAAGGAAGGTGGGCCGTTCGGCAACGCCACCAGCAGCTTGCCCGACATGTGGCGTCCGGGCATGTATGCGCCTGCGGACCCCATGGGCGATGCCTTGCGGCCACTGAAAACGGCGCCCGGGCGCATGTATATGGTGCTGGCGGCGCAGCGGCTGGCCGCACTGATTTCCATGATCCGCGATTACGACGCGGATGATACCGTCAGCATCGTTGCGCACAGCCAGGGTTGCCTGCTGTCGCTGCTGGCGCAAGCCATGCTGATGGAGAAAGGGTTGGCGCCAGCCGATAATTTGATACTCACGCATCCGCCGTACAGCCTGGTGGATAGCCTGCCTCTGTTGATGCGAGGTGCTGCCTGGTTCGATGGCGGTGAGGATGCGGCGATGAAGCCCTATTACCATTTGCTCAGTGGTGCGCAGACCATGGGAGCGCGCCTGAAGACATTGGTGAACATAGTTTCCGGCGTGGCGAAGGGCAACGGCCAGGCTTGCCAGCCGCCGTTTGCCGAGCTGAAGAAGGACGAACATCGCGGTATGGTCGGCAGCCGCTGGCAGAGCGCCGACGACCGCGACAACCGCCGCAAGGTTTATCTGTATTTTTGTCCTGAAGACATGACGGTGGCACTCGATAACATCCAGGGCATAGGGTGGGATGGCGTGCCCGATCATGCACCGGGAAGTGAATTGGTGGAAGAAGAGGAGACATCCAGTCTTGATGGGTACAGTATTTCCTCCGGTCATACCAAGATGGTGGAACACAAGCAGGTACGCGGCGCTCTGGTGGAACTGGGTGGCAGATTTTATCAGCGGGTATTCAGCAACAAGATCCGGCTGGATCCGGCCACGGGAAAGACCACGGTGTCGTTGGTAGGCAAGCCGCCACCGTTTGACTTTCCGTTGCGCCTGTCGACGGAAACGGAGCAATCGCACGTGGAGGTTTCTCTGCGAAAACACCGCGCACAACATCAAGCGGTGGCCTGGCCTGTCAATACCCGGTTGAGCAAGACGGAGCAGCGCAATGGCATTCGAACTATCACGGGCGAAGCATTGAAGCTGCCCGTAGCCGCCGACTTGCGCGGCACATCGCAAATCGATCCGGAGAATATCCCGGCTACGTCCATGATGAGAAATCGTCCTGTTGCCGATCAGGGACCAGCGGAAGAAGTCGATCCTTGCGATGCGTCAGTGGCACCGACCAGCGGGAGCGGCATGCAGCTACGCAGCGAATTTCGTCCTGATCCTGGCGGTTATCAAAAGTTTCCCGAACGGGCAGAACACCTGAATCTACGAGAGCTGGCATTGATGACGGCAAGCTACAACAAGGAAAAAGGACTGGACGTGAAAGACAAGCTGGATCAACGCGAAATTGTCTCGGCGCAACGCTACCCTGACAGCAATGTCGTGGCGAAAATTCAGGAAAGCCCGAACGAGGCGCGCTTGCGCTGGCAGCGGGAAGTCAGTGCCAAGTCTTTCCACAGTTCCATTATCGGTAGCGCGAAAAATCATAGCCAGGTGACCGCGTATGACGTGGCGATTGGCAGCGGCAAGGCGTCGTCGGATCCACAGTTTTATGCGTATCTGTGCGCGGTGGCGGATTGGCGGGTGAAGATTCTGAAGAAAGGTGAGCAACCGAGAGACGGAATACTATTAATGCATCGATTTCGTGCTTTGTATTCTTCTTATCTGGATGTTGAGCCAGCATGGCGGCAATCCATTATTGAAGGAAATATTGGCTATTACAACAGCGGAAGTTTACCTGCAGGACTTCCATTGCTGTCGGGCGCCTTATGGAAGATTGTCGTATCGCAAACAAAAAATATGAAAGTAGTGGCTGAAGAAAAGGTAAGTAGCGTGTCCAAGACGCATCGATAACAGCTTACTTGGACTGATTGTGCATCCTTCGGAATTGCAGACCTAAAAGGTGAGAACTATGATGATGCTTCGTTGGTTGGGGATATCGATAGTTGTTGTAATTTTATTTACTGGCTGGTTATGGCTAGGCGCCGCATCTAAGAGCCAAGCACGTGAAATTGCGTCACAGTTGCAGGCGCAACAGAAAAAGCTGCCTTTGGAACTAGGACGAGAGTATGTGCTGGAAGTGATCGGATTTGGCGTGACGTTGGATAAATATCGGCAGGGTAAATTGTGGGAAGCCTTACAAAAAGGAAGTGCTTATACCAGCATACGTGAGCAGGATCCGATGAAGTATCCGTGGAAAGGAATGGATAAAGATGGGCAGGGGGGAGGCCGAGCCTGCGACGCATTGGAAAACGGCGTTAATTTCACGCCCATGTATTGGGGCTTACCATCGTTTTATGCTGGTTCTCCGATTCTTGATCCTGATGAGCAGCCCAGTTTATACGCGCCGATGGCCGGATTGGTAGCTGGTGCATCGACAATTGGTCTGCCGGCACATTTATTTTCGATAGGTCCTTGGAAATTGGATGAGAGACCGGATCGCTTGTTGATTGAAGTCTTTGAATTTTTTGACCAACATCCAGAGCTGCCTTATGTTGTCGTACATTCCGAAGATAGTGTGGGTACGCGCGATGGAAATCGCAAGCCGGGTGATGCGATGAGATTAAAGGATGGCTACTATATCCCCGAGATGCCCGATACCACTGCCGTATTTGTGCTGGCGCGCCGCGACAGAATAGATCCTTTGCGCCCTTATGTATGGGAGGATCCCGAGAATAAGTTTGTTCAGGGGCACTTCAAGGCCATGTATTACGATTTGAAGAGTTCATTGGCCAAACCAGTCAAATCAATATGGTCCAGTTTTAGCATGTCTCGCCAACCCACCGTCGCCGAATGGCTCGCCGCTGCCGCCGCTTTTGCCCAGCGGCCCGATATCCGTGGCGTGGGCTTGCATACGTTCGACAAGCTCAATCCCTGGGAAAATCGTCCCCCGCGCGACTGGAAGCCGACGCCGTGGTTTCCCATTCCGTGGAACCGGGAACAGATGGAAACTTTCGACCGCCTGCCCTCATTCGGTTTCGTGCACCGACCCGTATTCGTCAAGTTCGCGGATGAGGAAGGCAAGCCCGTCACGCGGCGCGACGCGCGCCAGAAGATATTCAATGCAGGCTGGCAGCAGGCACTGCAGACCTTGCCGCAAGCGGAGCGCGGCAAGGGGCCAGCGCGCATCGTGGCCGGTACGGGAAATCAGCCGGAGCAGGTGCTGATGCTCGAAGGCATGTTGCATGACTATGCGTCACAAGGCGGGCCGGAAATCGACAGCAGCAAGAGCGCACAGTTCATCAATACCGATCTTCGCCTGGGCAATACCGGTGCCGCCACCTGGTTCATGCAGATGGCCATTGGCGTGATGGGCAGCTATCGCGATGGCGGCGCCACTGCCGCGATTAATTTGCGTGACGGCAATGAGGCCAGCATCATCTTCATCACGCCGCCATCGGACGCCAAACGCCAGCAGCAGGATGCCAATGGCGATATCTTCCGCAGCCGCGTCACCCCGTCCGTCGATCCGGGCAATTATGCGGCGCCATCGGTGGAAGCCATCCTGGAAAGCTCGGTGGGCAAGTAGAACGGGAGGCAGCATGCGTAAAGTCATCCGTTTGGGCGACGCCACGTCGCATGGCGGCAAGGTGCTCAGTTGTGCCGCCACGCATTTTACGGTCAATGGCATTGCCGTGGCCTGCGTCGGGGACTTGTGCAGCTGCCCCGTCAAGGGGCATCAAGGCTGCAAGATCGCCAGCGGCTCGTCGCGGCACACCATCAACGGCATCGCCATCGCCTTTGAAGGCGATACTACCACCTGCGGTGCCAGGCTGCTCGCTGGTGGTGTCAACTTCCGCACGTCCTGACGCCGTACGCTCCTTGTATTTCCTGGTAACTATATAATCTGCGCTTGGGCGATATCCGCCCCTGAACGTCGATTGAAGGAATGCCATGCCAGGATATTTCATGCGCTCTGTAGCGCTCTTTACCCTATCGGCCGTGTGCATCTCAGCCAGTGCCGCCGAGGTGGTGGCAGTGGATGCGCAGCAGCGCGCGTCCTTGCTGGAATTTTATGCACAGCAATATCCGGGCGAGCCGGCTGCGCGCACCGTGTTCGAGAGCGTGCCCGTGGTGGGCGGCCGCGGCAGCGAAGTGGTGGGCAGCGTGGAAACGTCGCCGTATCGCGGCCATGGCGCGCTGTGCCGGACGCAGCGCACCAAGTTCGTGCTGCACGGCGAGGGCAAGCAGGCGCGCTGGCAAGAGGCGGGCATGGAGTATTACGCCTGGCTCGACCGTGGCACCTGCCGCGCGGTGGCCGAACCCGTGCGCATGCTGCAGCGCATTCCCGATGTGGAACTGGAAGGCGTGTTGTTGTACCAGAAGCCGTTGCTGGAGCGGGCGCGTTTATTGATGGCGGGCAATACTGCCTGCGCCCCCTTGCGGGCGCTGAAATTTTCGCTGGCGGCCGTCGACGTGGGCACGGCCGCACCGCGTGCCGAAGAGCGCTATGCGCTGGTGTTCAAGAGCGACCGCGACAGCTACGCCCGCGTCTGGCTGCGCAAGAGCGGCGCCCAGTATGACGCGTGGAATGTGACTTGCCCGCCAGTACTGTAGACTGCTCGCCCTTTGCCCGATTTTACTTTTTGACTGTTGCAACCATGAACGAAAATTCCACTTCCGCCCGCAGCTGGGGCACCATCGTCACGCATAGCGACGAGATGGCCATCATCTACCGCTATGTCGATACTTTCCATGACGACTGGGACCTGTCGTCGCAGCCGGACCGCATCATCATCGCCTGGCGTTATGAAGACGAAACGGGCATGCCCGCGCCGAACGAGCGCGAGCACATGGAAGAGCTGGAAGCGGCGCTGGCGCCCGTGGTGGAAGAAGACGGTTTCGCCACGCTGGCGCTGGTGTCCACCGGTGAAAACTTGCGCGAATGGATTTACTACACGCAGTCGGGCGAAGAGTTTTTCAACCGCCTGAACACGGCGCTGGCGCCGCGTCCAAAGTTCCCGATTGAAATCCGCAGCGCGGCCGACCCCGCATGGTCCACGTACGCGGGGTTTATGGCTGCTTTACCGAAATAATTAGGTCAGCGCGGCCGTCACGATACGCGTGGCGGCCGTGATGATGTCCTGATTCGTGTCCGCTTTTTTCTGTTCGCGCGTGTAGTACACGGCGATGACCAGTGGTGCGCCGCTGGGCGGGTAGGCCACGCCGATGTCGTTGACGCTGCCATACGCGCCCGAGCCCGTTTTATCGGCCACCTGCCAGCCGGCAGGCACGCCGGCGCGGATGCGCTTGTCGCCCGTCGTGTTGCCGCGCATCCAGGTATCGAGTTGCTGGCGCTGCGGCGCCGGCAAGCTATTTTCCAACAACAATTGCTGCAAGCTGTGCGCCATCGACGCAGGGCTGGCCGTGTCGCGCACTTCTCCCGGGATGGCGCTGTTCAATTCCGTTTCCCAGCGTTCCAGCTGGAACACCGTATTGCCGATGCTGCGCGCAAACGCCGTCACGGCTTGCGGCCCGCCTAATAATGTCATCAAGAAATTGGCCGCGCTATTGTCGCTGTACTGCAAGGTGGCGGCGCACAGGTCGGCGACCGTCAGGCCGTCGGCCAGATGCTTTTCCGTGATGGGCGAGTAGGTGACCAGTTCCTTTTTCTCGTAACGCACGTGCTGATCCAGCAAGCCCGGCTGGCTGACGCTGCGCGCCAGCACGGCACCCGCCAGCATGGCCTTGAAGGTGCTGGCCAGGGGAAAGCGTTCATCGGCGCGGTAGGCCACGCGCAGCTCGCTGCCCTGGCGCCAGGCGGCAACGCCGAGGCGTCCGCCTGCGGATTTTTCCAGCGCGGCCAGTTGCGTCTGGGCGGCGGCGATGCTGGTGGCGGGCGCGGCAAACAACATCGGTGTCGGGCACAGCAGGGCGGCGCCGCCGGCCAGCAGGAGGTTGCGGCGGACGTGGTTCAGGGATTCAGTCATGGTCTGTCAGTGTTGTTGGAGTGGAAAGGGTGGCCAGCAGTTCGCCGATGGCGAGCAGGTTGGCCGGTTTGGTCAGATGGTGGTCGAAGCCGGCCGCGCTCGATTGGCTGCGGTCGTTTTCGGCGCCCCAGCCCGTCAAGGCCACGAGCACGACGTTGGCGCCGGCCGGTATCCGGCGCAGCGCACGCGCCACTTCATAGCCGTTCATGCCGGGCAGGCCGATGTCGAGGAAGATAACGTCCGGCAGGAATTGCGGCGCCACGGCCAGAGCCTGTGCGCCGTCGTGGGCCACTTGCGTGGCGTGGCCCATCATGTCGAGCACGGCGGCGAGGGTGTCGGCCGCATCGACATTGTCGTCGACCACCAGCACGCGGAAATGGCGGCTGCTGGCGGAGCTGGCGGCGATGGCCGGTTCGGTGGGCGCCTTGGGTTCCACCGTCAGCAGCGGCAGGCGCACGCTGAAGGTGCTGCCCAGGCCGGCGCCTGGACTGGCCACCGTGGCGCTGCCGCCATGCAGCTCGGCCAGGCGCCGCACCAGTGACAGGCCGATGCCCAGGCCGCCCTGCGCTCTGCCCATGTTTTGTCCCACTTGCGTAAACATGTCAAACACGGTGGCGATCGATTCGGCGGGGATGCCCACGCCGCTGTCTTTGACTTCGATCAAGGCCTCGTGGCCATCGCGTAATGCGCGCAAGCTGATCTGGCCGCCCGCCGGCGTGTACTTGGCGGCATTGTTGAGCAAATTGCCCAGCACTTGCGCCAGGCGCGTGGGATCGGCCTCGAGTGGCAGCGCCTGCTCGTCGAGTTCCACTTGCAATTGGTGGCGGCCCGCCTCGATCAGCGGCATGCTCGTTTCCACGGCGCCGGCGATGATGGTTTTCAAGTCCGTGCGCTCGGGCTTGAGTTCGATCTGGCCCCGCGTGATGCGGGCCACGTCGAGTAAATCATTGACCAGGTGCACCATCTGATTGACTTGCCGCTCCATCACGTCGCGCACCCGCGCCACTGTGGCGGGCTTGTCGGCGGCCAGGCGCATGATCTGCAAGCCGTTGCGGATGGGCGCCAGCGGGTTGCGCAGTTCGTGCGCCAGGGTGGCCAGGAATTCCGTCTTGCGCCGGTCCATTTCGGACAGGTTGTCGGCCAGCTGGCGCAATTGCTGTTCAGATCGCTTGCGCTCGCTGATGTCGCTGAACAATACCGTCAGCAGGCGGCTGCCGGGGCCGCCCAGGCGCGCGGCGAAGACTTCGAACCAGCGCTCCATGGCCACGGCTTCGTTTTCGTAGCGCACGGGCTCGCCGGTCTTGACGACCTGGTCGTACAGGTCGAACCAGTGCTGGTCGTGGTCGGGCACGAAGCTGCGGATGGTCTTGCCGATGGCGTTTTCCAGTCCCGACTGCTTGACGAAAGCGGGATTGCCTTCCAGGTAGCGGAAATCCACGGGGCGGCCTTGCTCGTCGTACAGCATTTCGATGACGCAAAAGGCCTGGTCCATCAGCTCGATCAGGGTACGGTAGCGTTCCTCGCTGCGGCGCAGCGCATCTTCCACTTGTTTCTGGCGCGTGATGTCGAGCAGGACGCCGGGCAATTGCAAGGGCGTGCCATCGGGCGCGTATTCCGCGCGGCCCCGCGCGATGACCGAACGGTACTGGCCATCGCCGGCGCCGACGCGGTAGCTGGCCTCGAACGGCGTGTGCGCCTGCAGCGCCTGGGTAATCTGCGTGCTGACTTGCTCGCGGTCATCGGGGTGGATGATGTCCAGATAGCGCGCCAGCGGCGCCGCCGTGGCCGCATCGGCATTGACGGGGAACAAGCGCGCCATATTGCTGTCGGCCGTGACCCGGTCGGCCACGATGTCCCAGTTCCAGGTGGCCACTTCGCCGGCCGCCAGGGTCAGACGCAAGGTTTCCTCGTTCTGTTTACTGGCCGTCAGGTCGAGCGAGATGCCGGACAGGCCGATCACGTTGCCAGCGCCGTCGCTGGCGCAGGTGCCGCGCATGTGCGCCCAGTGCAGCGACCCATCGGGCCAGCGCACGCGGATATCGACTTCGAAATCGCTGGCGCTGGCGATGGCCGCGTGCACCACTGTTTGCCAGTGCTGCAGGTCGCCGTCGAGCATGGCGCCCGTCAGCTGCGCGTAATCGATGTGGCTGTCAGGCGGCAGGCCCAGGTTGGCCTTGAAGGCATCCGAGCCGGCCATGCTGCCGCTGCCCAGGTCGATCTCCCACGTGCCCATGCGGCCGCCCTGCATGGCCAGGCGCAGCCGCTGTTCCGTCTGCCGTTGCTGCGTCACGTCGCAATGCGAGCCCAGCCATTCAACGATGCTGCCGTCGGGCGCCAGCACGGGCAGCATGCGCACGAGCATGTTGCGGTAGGCGCCGCTGACGTGGCGCAGCCGGTATTCCGCTTCGAACACGCTGGTCAGGTGCGATGGCATGACGTAAGGCAAGTTGCGGTCGTCCGGATGCAGGGCATTGACCCAGCCGCGGCCCAGCAGTTCAGCCTCGGTCTGGCCCGTGAAGGCGCGCCAGGATGGCTGGTCGGCATCGAACTGGCCGAAGGTTTTCGTGCTCCAGACGATGTCGCAATGGGCGCTCAGCAGTAAATGCGCCGCCTGGGCGGCGACGGTGGCGGACGGGACGGCGTTGCTGGGTTGGCTGGATTCTGGCATGGAGGCGATCGACGATGGTGCAGGGGGCTGCCGCCGCACTGGAATGGGGCGGCTTGGCAACTCAATTCTGGCGATATTACAACTATTTTTACCGCCGGGGCTGTCTTGCTGGACGCCAATTCCGCTTTCGCGGGCCAGGCAAAAAAAGTCGCGCCCTGCGGCAGGTGACCGGGGGAAATAGCAATGAAATAGCAAGGAAATAGCAAGGAAATAGCAAGATAGAGGCGGTATTGTGGCTGAATAACCACTAGTCGGCCCATTATGTTGATGAATGAATATTTTACATAACAATATTCTTGCAGCGCACAAGGCGCTTGAATTAAATTGGCGCCTTACTCAAAAGTTGGTGTTCATCAGACATCCCAGAGATGCGGCCGCTACCGCTGTCAGCTAGCACGACAGCCAGGGCAGAGCCAGTGACGCCAGGAGTGGAGAGACATCCGCTCGCGCTGCTGCACCGTGATGGTGCAGACGATCATCCAGCGCCGTACATAAGCCGGAGACAGGTTTCGCAATTCTTTTTTAAACTTCTGGGAAACAACATGATCAAGATGTCCAAGATGCACAAGCGTTTGTGCGCCAAAAGCGCTGCTATGCTGGCACTGTCCGCTGCCTTGCCTATCGGCTCGGCTTACGCTGATGAAGTCGCTGCTGATACGACCCCTGCCGCCAGCCAGCTGGAAACCGTGACCGTGACGGCGCAGCGCCGCAAGGAAAATATCCGCGACGTGCCCGTCTCCGTGTCGCTGCTGCGCGACGAAAAGCTCGACGTGCTGGTATCCGGCGGACAAGACATTCGCGTGCTGGCCGGCAAAGTGCCGAGCCTGAACGTGGAATCGTCGAATGGCCGCACCTTCCCCCGCTTCTACATCCGCGGCTACGGCAATACCGACTTCAATATCTTTGCATCGCAACCTGTTTCCCTGATTTACGACGATGTCGTGCAAGAAAATCCTATCCTCAAGGGCTATCCGATTTTCGACGTGGCTGGCGTGGAAGTGCTGCGCGGCCCGCAAGGCACCTTGTTCGGCCGCAACACCCCTGCCGGCGTGGTCAAGTTCGAATCCGTCAAGCCGAACCTGGACAAGGTTGAAGGCTATTACAACGTCTCCGCCGCCACGCACAACACGACCAATTTCGATGGCGCCGTCAACGTGCCGCTGAGCAAAGAATGGGCCATGCGTGTCTCGACCTTGCGCCAGCACCGCGACGACTACGTCGACAACACGTTTACGGGCAAGAAAAACGCGCTGGACGGCTACAACGAACACGCCGAACGCGTGCAATTGATGTATGCGCCGAACGGCACGTTCAACGCCCTGTTCAATGTGCATCAGCGCAGCACCACGGGCAGCGCGCGCGTGTTCTTCGCCAACGCCATCAAGCTTGGCACGAATGACCTGGTCGACGGTTTCGATCCGACCAAATCCTACACCGATGCCTTGAACTTCCAGGAGCTGCGCACCAATGGCGCCAGCGCCCGCCTGAGCTGGGAACTCGACGGCGTCAAGCTGTACTCGATCACCGGTTTCGAGCGCGTGGGCAAGTATGTGTCGCATGGCGACATCGACGGTGGCGCACCAGGCATGGTGCCAGCGATTCCATTCCCGGTGGAAACTGCCGGCGGCATCAGCAGCGTGAAACAGTACTCGCAAGAATTCCGCGCCGAATCGAAAAGTGCCGGTCCGCTGAATTGGCAGGCTGGCGTGTACTACTTCAATGAGGACGCCAACGGCTATACGGATAACTTCGGCGGTAGCGACCATGCGCTCGTTTCGCACCTGGCCAGCCGCCAGAAAAACACGGCCTGGGCCACCTTCGGTTCCGTCAACTATGCCGTCAACGATGACTTCATGCTGCGTGCCGGCTTGCGCTACACCAAGGACAAGAAGGATTTCAACACGGTAGTAGCGAACAACGTCCCGCAAATCAACCCGACCAGCGCCGATGTCAGCAAAGCCAAGGTCAACTGGGACCTGAGCGGTACCTACAAGTACAACAAGGATGTGAACTTCTACGGCCGTGTCGCCACCGGTTTCCGCGCACCAAGTATCGCGCCAGCCAGCAAGGATGTGTCCGTGACCGTGGCCGATGCGGAAACGATCACCTCGTTCGAAGCGGGCATCAAGGCCGACCTGTTCGAGCGCCGCGCCCGCGTCGCTTTCAGCCTGTACAACTACCAGGTGAAAAACCAGCAATTGACGGTCGTTGGCGGCACCTCGAACGTGACGCGTTTGATCAATGCGGCCAAGACGAATGGCCGCGGCGCGGAACTGGAACTGGAAGGGTTTGTCACGCCTAGCCTGAAGATGTCGCTGGGCGGCAGCTACAACTTCACGGAAATCAAGGATCCATCCCTGTCGGTGGCCACATGCCGCAGCTGCACCGTGACCGATCCGATCAACGCCGCTAACCGTGCTGTTATCAACGGCAACCCATTGCCGCAAGCGCCGAAGTGGACGGTCACCGCCACTGGCCGCTATTCGATCCCGATGGAAAACGGCGAATTCTTCGTCTTCACGGACTGGGCTTATCGCAGCAAGATCAACTTCTTCCTGTACGAGTCCACCGAGTTCACCGGCAAGCCGATGGTCGAAGGTGGCTTGCGCGTGGGCTACACCTGGGATGCTGGCAAGTATGAAATGGCCGTTTTTGGCCGCAACATCACCGACACCCAGCGTATCACGGGCGCCATCGACTTCAACAACCGCACGGGCTTCATCAATGAGCCACGTCAGTTTGGGGTGCAGTTCAAAGGCAACTTCTAATTGCCTGATACCAGGCGCCGGCCCTAGCGGCTGGCGCCTGCATTCCAACCCGCCTACGGTTCGCCGCGGCGGGTTTTTTTATGCGTGTATCGGAAGTTGCGACAAGCGCTGCGCCCAGGCGGGAACGGCTTGCCGCCAGAAGTCTTCCACGTTCTCGGCGCGCACGTCGAGGCCGAGGAAGCGGGCCGCCGGCAGCAGCGCTGACGCCAGCAGTTCGGTGGCTTGTGTTCCTGTATCGAAGGCGAGGGCGCCCGTCTGCTTGGACAGCTTTTCGCCGCTGTCGTTCGTGACGACAGGCACGTGCAGGAAGCCGGGATGCGGCAAGCCCAGCACATCCTGCAGATACAGCTGGCGTGGCGTGGAATCGAGCAAGTCAGCGCCGCGCACCACCTGCGTGATACCCTGCGCGCCATCGTCGACGACGACGGCCAGCTGATACGCCCAGTAACCATCGCCGCGCAGCACGATGAAGTCGCCCACGTCGCTGGCCAGATCCTGCCGCTGCGGACCGGCCCAGCGGTCGGCAAAAGCGTATACGGCATCGGCCCCCTGCGGCACGCGCAGCCGCAAGGCCCGCGCCGCCTTGCCCGGCGCCAAGCCGTGGCGGCAGGTGCCCGGATACACGGCGGCCCCATTCTTCGGCGCGCCCGCCAGCAAATTCGAATCCTGGATCTCCTTGCGCGAACAGCCGCACGCATACACGAGGCCATCGTCCTGCAATTGCTTCAGCGCCGCCTGGTACAGCGGCAGCCGCCGGCTCTGCCACGTCGCCTCGCCATCCCACTGCATGCCGCAGCGCTGCAGGCTGGCCAGAATGCCGAGATCGGCGCCCTCGACATTGCGGTCATAGTCCAGATCCTCGATACGCAACAGCCACATGCCGCGATGCACCTTCGCATCGAGATAACTGGCCATGGCGGCAACGAGTGAGCCCATGTGCAGGGGACCGGAGGGGGAGGGGGCGAAGCGGCCGATGTAGGGGGCGGTGGGAGAGTTCGGAGACGGCATGCTGTGAGTGTAGGCGGTGGTGACAGGCGCTGATGGTTGATTGCTCAGGGTGGGGAGCTTTGGCGACAGCGGCAAGTATCGTGCAGGGCGATGGGCAAGTCAAATCCTGGGCTGTTCCTGCATTGCCTAATTGATCATCAAATGCGTAACGTTATCTTCAAAATATGAAATTTCTTCTTTGCAGTAATGCGCGTCATTCAGCGCTCTGAAATGTAAATCCTTGTCGAATTCCTTCGTTCTGAACCTGTTACTGAGCAGTGCTACAACGCTCCCCTCATCTGGCCAGCCTGAAGAATGCAATGCTATCAATGTATTTTCAAAAGAAATTTCATTGATGAGACAGATTTTTAATTTTCGAGGTAGCTTCTTCAATAAATTTAGCCATCGTATCTCACTTGCTTTTGGAAAAAAGGTATCACTATTTTTTATGGATGCTAATATTCGTTGCTGCACTTCTACAGATTTATCTATATTGATATGCGATACACAATGATCATTCATTTTCAATCTGATAGGTGATTTTCTGGCTATTTTGTACTGCAAGATTATGCATGAGGAGGATATTTTTATGTCATGCTGTGCGATAACGCTTCCCCACGAAAATTGAAATGCTATTTCTGATAGTCCTTTCATTTTGCCGGGAATGCCAGACTTTCTTTGAATTTGTTTGACTAGCGATGATTCTCTCACGCCGTTGCCTACAGGATTATTTTCAAAGTAATGCATTATTATGTAATCTATTTCTGGGAAATTTTCTTTTACAATAATCAACTCGACAACGTAATCGCCTACCCATCCATTGATATCAAAAATATAAAGTCCAGCCCCTGTTGTTGTGGGTTTTGTCTGGAATGTATTGATAATGCTATTTATGAAATCGTTTGCTGGAATTTTTTTCGATAAGGCAATCTCTCCATTGACGAGCAGTAATCCATCAATGAAATCAAAAATATAGCCTGGGATTTCAAATTTTTTCATTCTGTTATGCGAAATTTTGAATGAGGCATCCCGTATGAATTATTGCAGTGATTCAGCACGTTTCGTAGAGGAAAATATTATTCTCCATCGGATATTCGACGTTCAGAAAATTTGCGTAGGGAGTCTCTACGTAACTAACGAAAAAAGCAGTTTTTTCAATCGCTCCATGAGCGTGTCAATATTTTTCGTTGGTAAAGTGAATAGATTGAGCGTACTACCTTTGCTACCTACGCGATGTGCTTGTTCAATGTTTGAAGGATGCATGAATTCTACTGAGAATTTTTTTTGGACTCGTGCGCCATTGTCAGGCGGCGACTTATACCTGAATCACACTGAATGATGCTATCCATCGTAATAACGAATCCGAGATTGTCAATGTAAAATTCTTTTGCTTCGTCAAAATTCAGACAAAGTATTCCTATATTGATTGTGTTTAACATGTGATTTTTCTGGATTTCATGCTTCTCTTGGGATGATAGGATAAATACAAAAAATATTACTTTCAAATTACATAAACCAGGATTTTATTATTAATAAAAAATTTTCACAGGCTTCATGTTCTTCTTTGAAAACGCGAAGCCCTGTCTTTATTCCTCGTTCATAGTAAATAGTGGTTTTATTGATAGGCACAAAAAACCGATGTCGTGTGATTGTGCGGGTCATGACATGCATCTATTTTCCCCCAAGGTCCTGATTGCGGCAGCGTGATAGCAAACTCATCTAGAAACCATCGTCTCAATCTTCTTGTATATTTTCCTTCGGGTTTAGACTGAAATCCGTCCATGCAATTTTCCGGACCAAAATCCCAGTATTTTATGGGTCCATCATCTTTCTCAAAAAAACAAATAACGATTATTTTCAATTTTTTTCGTTTGAAACTTGTTTTGTAGGCGATTACCTCCGCCTCATACTTTATCCATACTTCCCAGCCTTGATCCATCGAGTGTAGATTTTTTCTTTTCATTCCTCTAAATAGAATGATCGATTCGTTTGCAGAAAAATATCCATCTTCAAATTTAATATCACGAATTATATACATTGTCAATAATTTTAATTTTGTGAAATTTTATCAGTTTCTTATTTTCATCAATCAGGTTTATCTTATGGTTTTCTGATTGGGCATAAAAGTAAGCGGAGAAGAAACTTGGATTTATAAAAATGCAAAAAAATATTTCCAACTCTTTTCCTCTGAATTTTCATTGATCAGTAGATTGATTATTTTTGGCGTGATTAGTTCGCTATTCCAATCCTTGGACAGCTTAATGTGGATATCAGTTCCATTTCCAATTTAAAAATTCATACTTGATAAAAATTTCTTATGTGGATAAATAAGAATTTTCATTTTGGTCCTTTGATTTATTGCGTATAAAAATAGTGCATATTCCACGATATTCCAATTGATGCCATCGCTGATTGAAGAGATGCTGAAGCTGAAATTTTGCCCCATGAAAAATTAAATGCGGAGAATGTTTTCTTTACCTCATCAGGATCTTTGCCCAAGACTTCAGCAAGTAATTTGGCTAGTCGGTTTTTGTCGGCTATTAATTGGTTTTCTGTCGTTCTGTATCCATATTTTTTTGTGTGTCCTCCATCCCATGATAGCCAAACACTCTTCATGCAATAATTTTCAAAAGTAAAATTTATGCCAAATTCAAATTCATTCAAGTTTCCGCACGTTGATAAATTGCGCACATAAGTGTTTGTTTTATTATCTTCTATCTCAATGTTATTTTCTTTTGCAATTTGAATAAATTCAGATTCGTTAAGTGGCGCCATCATGATGCCATCCAATAGGAAATAACCACTTTCTTTATCAAAGGATAATGTTTTCATTTTTTGAAACCTTGCCGGATGATTTGGTGCGGAGTGGTAATACGATAATCTCCAGCCGGACACTATGCCTTGACCGCTAACGGATGAGATTTTCGCATATCCACTCTAGAGTTTTCGCATAGGAAATATTTCCTTGTTCCCGTTCTTGGGCCGCATCATGAAGAAAAGAGTTCTGTAGTTCCGGAGTTCTCTTTTGCGTGATCCACATGCAAATAGAATCAGCGATAGCATGATCTATATTTTCCTCATCAAGTATTTTTGCCATCATGTGCAAACCTTTCAAAACATGATTTTTCCAGATGTGGAATTCGGCCACAATCATGCGCAATCTCAGGGATTTGCTTTTTTCGAAGCGATCAAGAATTTTCTCTTGTTCATAGCTTGGTGAGTTTTGTAGGTAGTAACTAAATATAGCTTCAATATGGCTATTGAAAACATCGTCGTCGTCGGCAGATACATTGATGGCGATGATATTTTGTGCAATTTTTAACATGGCTGCGTTTGCAGGACTTTGCCATGCTATATCCCAGATGACCTGATGTAGTTCCGGGCTATAAAATTCGCGTTCGAGCAAGCTGGCAAAAAAATCAAGTTCGTTGCTTGTAAGTGGCGCAGTTTTTTTTGCGATAATTTTTCTTCGCAAATTTTTAAGATATTTTTCTTCCAGACGCAATTTTTTCATCATTAACTAGAGTGAACTCTATTTGATTGATAGTATCATTTTATCTATGATAGTTTGAACTGATGATTTTTCTCGTATTTTTTGAAATGGTATAAGTGATGGATCTTCCCAGTAATGTTTTTCCACCTAGTATTTTTTCACCTAGTGCAAAATTTGGTACGAAAGTTATTTTAATATCTTCATTGTTGTCTTGAATATATATTTCAAAATCTGAAATATTTCTTTGTTCTTTTCTGAATTCATTCAAAGCCACGAGCAATTTTTCAATATTTTTTCCGGAAATTTTTTCTTCCAAGTTTTCCATTTTGGATATATGTTTTTTCATATCTCTATCGAGATAGGAAAGGTTTGTTGGAGTACTCTGCTAGTTCATATTTATTTTCTTTATTATATATTTGTGTTTTTTCCATATATTATCATTGTCGAGCAAAGTGATGATTTTTGATCTGCCTTGATTAGTATGTAGCCCCACGAGAAAGAAAAAAAATCCTCGTACTTTGTCGATGTTTCAGCTGATTGAGCTAGTGAATTTGAAATTAACTTACTAAGATATTTTTTTTCATTGATCATGTCCGAGTGACTGGAGTTATAGCCAAGTCTGTTTGTGATTCCATCTGTCCAGAATATTTCAATAATGCAAAGAATTCCATTTTTAAGTCTGAAATTTACTCTTGTTTCCACATTGAGAAATTGAATATTTTGCATGCTATATGTTTCAAATTCATTTATTTTTCCAAAATATTCAAGAAAATTTATGTTCTTTATTTCTTTTGTTGATGTGTTTTTGTTTACGTGAAAATTCTCATTTATTTCGATATCTCCAGTATTTTTATTTATATTCATTTATGGCGTCGAAAATTTAAATATTTTTCATTAGCTTTGAGTTTTGATATATCTGAATCATCAATGAAATATTGATTTCCTCCTCCTGCGTCTGTAATGTATGTGCCAATAGCTCTTGCTTCCTTTGCTGCCATTCCTTGAGCGCATGGATGGTTTTTTTGCATCGATGACCCGTGGTGGAATGTGGTTGCTGGTCATTTTTAAGAAATTTTTATGGACATATCTTGCTTTAAAGTAATTTAAAGAAATTCATTTTTGATAATTTATTTTAATTATTTTCTTGTCTTTTTTTGAGATAAGATAAACCACCGTCCGACCCAGCGAGGTTTTTCCTCCTAGCATTGGACTCTCTCCCTTTGCAATATTTGGGTGGAATGTTAACTCTATTTCATTGTCATCATCTTTTATGTAGATAATGAAATCTTCAATATTTTTTTGTTTTTTTTCAAAATCAATATGGGCAATTGTTATATATCTAAAGTATTCTCCAGAAATTTTGTCATCAAATTTCCGGACTTTTTCCATAATTTTTTCTCCTTTAATTTCTTTGTTGGACTCAATATTTTGTGCGGATGATTTGTGTGTAAAAGTTCGATGGTCAGCACCTTGTCGAGCGCAATGGCGGCATCGTCGGACAGCACTTCCACCACACAGGAAAAGTCGCGCGACAGGCTTTCGCTGGCGGACAGGCTGTTGGCGAGGAAGCGGATGCCGGCGGGGCCGTCGCCATGCGGAAAGCGCAGGCGCAGCAGGCGCTGACCCTGCATGTCGCCCGTCAATGCCGTCCATGCCGCCGTCGTATCGGGGAATTCGCTCATCGCGCATCGCTTCACGGTAGGGATCGTTGGCCGACTGTAGCAATAGCGAACACAAGCGTTTTGCGCGGCCGCAAGGATCAATCGTTGAACGAGGGCATCAAGTGCATTTCGTAATGTTTGTCATCGCGGTGGCGCGGCGTTGCCGCATCGCCAAGGAAACTGTTACAGCCGAGGCCGCCTTGTGGCGCTGCCGTCAACGTCGCCCCTTGCACATCGCTGGCGCGCAGCACCAGCACGATGTCGTAGCGCACGAGAGGCTGGCCGAACAGCATCAGCATGTGCCGCAGCGCCTGGCTGCCAGCGGCGCGCGGCAAGAAGCTCGCGTGCTGCTTGGCAGTGAGCGGACCGAGGCGCAGGCGCACGGCCAGATCGGGACGGCGGCAGCGCTCGCCGACGATGGCGCGCTGGCCCAGCACGGCATTGGCCATGCCCAGCGCCGTTTGTTCGCGCGGCGCCAGCACGTCCATGGCTCCCGTCGCCTCGTCGATATGGCAGGGCACGCCGAAGTGATCGGTGAGGATGCGCGCCATGACGATGGACGAGATGTTGCGCTGCTGCAGCAAGCCGCTGTACAGGCCGGCGGCCGCCTCGTCCTGGCCCTGGCCCGGCTGGCATGCGGCCAGGGCCAGCAGGCGCGACAGGAAGTCCCCGCTGTGGCCGGCTTGCTCGATGCGGTATTTTTGCCAGGCCTGGTAAAACAGGGCCACGGCGCGGCTGGAAAACAGGTCGAGAAAGGCGCGCGGGCCGGTGTCGCGTTCGCTGTACTGGTGCGCGGCGATGCGTTCCGAATAGTGGCTGGGCAAGCTGCCCTGGCAACCCAGCAGGCCCATGAAGGCGGGCGTGAGGTGGATGGCCTGGCCGTGGCCGGACAGCAGCGCCTGCAGCAGGGCATCCGCATCGTCGATGCCCCCCGTCGCGAGCGCCTCGACCTGGCTGGCGGGAAAGCGCAGCGAGACGCTATTGTCGAAGCGCACGAGCTTTGCCAGCGCCGTGTGTTCGTCGATGCCGTGTTCGGCCAGCCACGCCAGCAGCAGGCGCAGCGCCTGGAAGCACTCGAAGCGCTGCGGCGCGTCGAGCAATTGCTGGATCACGCTGGGGTGGCGTCGGCGCTGCGTTCCGGGCATCGTATGAGTTCCTCGCCGCTGCGGTGCGACAGCAGCGTCAGTTGGCTAAAGCAGTTGAGCTGGCTGTTCAGGGCGAAATAGCGCTGCAACACCTGGGCAAAGATATAGATACTGCAGCCGACGAAGGCTTGCTCGTCGATGCCCAGGCGGATGGCGATGCCGGGCATCAGGGTTGGGAACGGCACTGTGGGCATCCACGCGCGCGTGCTGCCGTGTTCGAGCGTGACGATGCCCTGAATCAACCGCTGCGTGGTGGGCGAGCGGGGCAGGTCGTACAGGCCCAGCATTTTCTGGAATTCACCCAGGCCCGCCTGCGTCAGGCCCGAGTAATTGAGCGACAGGTGCGCAATCAGGCGCCAGTGGGTGTCCGCCAAGAAACGCAGGCTGGGCGTGGGCTTGCGCAGGAAGCGCGTGGGGATGCCGTCGGGCACGTCTTCGGCCAGCAAGTCGCCGCCGGGCAAGCCGTAGTGCAATTGCGTGGGCAAGTCGCGGTTGCTGCACAGCAGCTGCGTCGAGACGGTGGCGCAGGCCGCGCTGCCTGGTGAAAACTGCGGGTCGATCAGGCTCAACCGCGTTTCATGGCCGGGGCTGATGGCGGCCACGGCTTCGTCGCGGCGCGCCAGCCAGTATTGGCCATGCTCCTGGCCCTGATCTACCTGAGAACCCTGCAGCGAGGCATATAGGGGCAAGAAAGTGCTCAGACGCTCGCCGGCCTCGTCCTTGCGCACCACGGTGACGGCCTCGATGCTGTGGATGTCGTAGGCAAACGCATGCGTGGCATCGGCCACCAGCGCGTAGTCGGGCTCGGTATGCGTGAGGCGGATGGGCACGCCGGACTTGGCAAACAGGTTGACGACGGGCGTGCAGCCGAGCAAAAGATTATCGGGGCTGACGCCGGACAAGAGCCGCGCCTCGTGGCTGTCGCTGCGCACGCCCTTGAGCGGCAGGTGCAGGGTGAACTGGCGGCACTGTTTTGGCAGCAGGGCGGCCAGCAGGGACCATGCGATATCGATGAAATGAAATTTTTCCGGAAACGCGAAATACTCGGTCAGCAGGCGCAGGGCCGGGTGCGAGCGGGCGGAAATGGGGATCAGCGCGTCGTCGTCCGCATAGCCTGCCGGCGCCAGCAAGGCACCGTCGATGGCTTGCCACGGGCCGTGTTCGTCCAGCGCCACGTACGCGCCCGCGCCGTGCAGGAACAGGGCGTCGATGAGGGCCGCGCGCACCGACGGTTCGCCATCGGCAAACAGGCGCAGGCTGGCAAAGCCGGCCTGGTCCAGGTGGTAATTATCACTGCTGCTGGTGAACTGCATGCTGAGCAAGGCGCTGGCGCCGGCGGGCAGGCGCAGGCCGGGCGGGGCGTCAATGATGGGCGAGAAATGCAGCTGCGTGATCGCCAGCGGCGCCAGGCTCACGTCATATGCGCTGGTGAACTTGCAAGCGACGCCCTGCACCGGTTGCGAGCGCAGCACGGTGCCGCGTGGGACATGCGCCACCTGGGCCAGCTGACCGCCAGCGGGCGCTTCGTCTGCCGCGATGCGCACGATGGAGCACGAAGGAAACGGCCGCAGGTAGTGCGGGTACAGGGTTTCCAGCAAGGAGTTGGTAAATTGCGGATAGGCGTCGTCGAGGCGCTTGGCGACCCTGGCTGTGAGCAGGGCAACGGACTGGATCAGGCGCTCGATGTGCGGGTCTTCGCAGGTGTCTCCGGCGATCAGCAGGCGCCCGGCCGCTTTCGGATAGCGGCTGGAAAATTCGCGCGTGTACTGGCGGAACAGGCCCAGCTCGCGCTCGTAATACGGCAGTAGTTGTTCCACGGTCGCGCTCTCCGCCAGCAGGAAAGCTTCATGCTGGCATCAGGCGCGACCGTGAGTGTTGATGCGTAACAATGAATTTTAGAAATGGTACTCCGCGCGTATCATCGGCGTCTTTGCCGTCTGCCCCACGTTGCCCGTGGTGGCGGGCGAGTTGCCGAACTTGTTCTTCCAGTACTGGTATTCCAGGCCCACGCGGAAGGTGTTCTTGGCGCTGCCCAGGGCCGCGCCCACGTCGAACATCACTTGCATGTCGATATTCGTTTCCACCGCCGTCTTGCGGCCCACTTCATCGTTGCCTTTTGAATCGATGAGGTTAAAGAAGCCTTCGAACGAGAACAGCGGCGACAGCGGGATGCCCCAGGCGCCCGTCAGCATGGCGTGCGTTTTATACGTGTAGCGGCCCGTCACTTGGGAGATGGGCGGGAAGGCGCCGCTGGGGGCGTTGCTTTCACGCAGCAACAGCAGGCTGGTGTTGAAGAAACCGGGCACGTCCCACATCAGGGTGGGGCCGGCCACCAGCATGCGCTTGCGTGAATTGTAGCCGACGTCATTTTTCGTGTTGACGTCGAAGCCGAGGGTGACGCCGACGCCGCGCACGGGGCCGAACTTGATGTCGCTGCCGCGCACCTTGCCGATGTCGATGGTGTTGCGGTACACCAGGTACGCTTCCTGCGCGCCGGACGTCTTGCCGAGCGCGCCAGGGTCCTTGCTGTCGGACATGAGGAAATCGAGGTTGACGAAATTGCTGCCGTATTTGTAGCCGCTGGCGTGCGTGATGGCGAAGATGTTTTTCTTGATGTCGTCCGGATTGAACGGCTCGCGGTAATCATTGCCGGCGCGCCAGCTCAGCGCGGTATCGCTCCATTCGGCAGCCTGGGCGGTTGCGCCCACGCCGAGGGTGGTAGTGAGGCAGAGCAACAGACACGGTATGGTTTTTGGCACTTTCGGCTCCTGATGGCGGTGTGGGGAAACGGGAAATGAAATAGCAGGGGGCGTAGCCCGCATGAAGCGCTGCGATGGGGATAATTACGCGCCGTTCAATCCATGATGCGAGAAGCGCCGCGTCGGGCGATATGTCTTGTCTGCATACTTACTATCATTTCTTGCATATAATCATCGCACCTTCTCGCCCTTGCGGGGCAAGGCGGCCGCTGTAAAGCTGATAATTTTTTTCAAAATTGTATACAGGTGTTGTTTTTTTGAGGAAATAGAAATGCGCGCCGCCGCGTCATCCCCCAAGCATCGCGGATGCCGATACGATAGAGACAAGAGCTTGAATTTCTCCACCGGCGACGATGCCGGCGACCCTGCAGCGAGGCACGAAAAAAACAATGACGGCACGCCTGGAATTACTCGATATCAGCAAGCGCTATCCGGCCGTGGTGGCCAATGACGGCATCTGTCTCACCGTCGCGCCCGGACAAATCCACGCCGTACTCGGCGAAAACGGCGCCGGCAAATCGACCTTGATGAAAATCATCTACGGCGCCGTGCAACCCGATGGCGGCCGCATCCGGTGGAATGGCCGGGAAGTCGAGATCGC
Source organism: Janthinobacterium sp. BJB401 (assembly GCF_013372745.1). Lineage (NCBI taxonomy): Bacteria > Pseudomonadati > Pseudomonadota > Betaproteobacteria > Burkholderiales > Oxalobacteraceae > Janthinobacterium > Janthinobacterium sp. BJB401. The sequence continues at coordinate 35,425 of NZ_JABXFH010000022.1, forward strand.
CAACCCGTCGGCCGCGCGCGCGCTGGGCATCGCCATGGTGTTCCAGCACTTTTCCCTGTTCGACACCTTGACCGTGACGGAAAACATCGCCCTCGGTTTGCCCGCCGGCACCAACATGGCGGAGCTGGCGCAGCGCATCGAAGCGACGGCGCGCCAGTACGGCCTGGACCTGGAACCGCAGCGTCACGTGCACACGCTTTCCGTCGGCGAATGCCAGCGCGTGGAAATCGTGCGCGCCTTGCTGGCCAAGCCGCAACTGCTGATCCTCGATGAACCGACGTCCGTGCTGACGCCGGGCGCCGTGGAAAAACTGTTTACCACCTTGCGCCAGCTGGCGGCCGAAGGCTGCAGCATCCTGTACATCAGCCACAAGCTCGACGAGATCCGCGCCCTGTGCCATACGTGCACGGTGGTGCGCGCCGGCAAGAACGCGGGCGTATGCGACCCCTCGCAAGAGTCGGCGGCCAGCCTGTCGCGCATGATGATCGGCGCCGAGCCGCCTGCCGTCACGCGCGTGGCGCGCACGCCCGGTGCGGCCATGCTGAGCGTGCGGCAGCTGGACCTGGCGAAGAGCCATCCGTTCGCCACGCAGTTGACGGACATCAATTTCGACGTGCGCGCGGGCGAGATCGTCGGCATCGCGGGCGTGTCCGGCAATGGCCAGCAGGAATTGCTGGCGGCCCTGTCGGGCGAGGACATGCGCGCAGCCCCCGCCAGCATCGTGCTCAATGGCACGCCGGCGGGCCGCTTGCCGCCCGGCCGCCGCCGCGCCCTGGGCTTCGGCTTCGTGCCGGAAGAAAGGCTGGGGCGCGGCGCCGTGCCCGACATGGGGCTGGCCGACAACGTGTTATTGAGCTTGCAGACACCGGCCACCATCCGCCATGGCTTCGTGCGCCATAACGTCATCGCGCAGCGGGCGGCCGCCATCATCGCCCGCTTCCAGGTGAAGGCGGGCGGGCCGCAGGCGCTGGCGCGCAGCCTGTCTGGCGGCAACTTGCAGAAATACATCGTTGGCCGCGAAGTCATGCGTGAACCCACGGTGCTGGTGGTGGCGCAGCCGACCTGGGGCGTGGATGTGGGCGCGGCCGCGCAAATCCGCGCTGAATTGCTGGCCTTGCGCGATGCCGGTTGCGCGCTGCTGGTCGTGTCGGAAGAGCTCGATGAATTGTTCGACATCAGCGACCGTTTGCTGGTGATGGCGAAGGGAAAAATCTCGCCATCGCTGGACGTGGCCGAGGCCAGCGTGGCGCAGGTGGGGCAATGGATGAGCGGGCTGTGGCCGCAGGAGGCAGCCCATGGCTAAATTTGCCTTGCGCCTGGAAGCCCGGCCGACTCCGTCGCGGCTGATGTCGTGGCTGTCGCCCGTGCTGGCCGTGCTGCTGACCGTGCTGTGCGGCGCGCTGCTATTTCTTGCGCTGGGACACGATCCGCTGGCCGGTCTCGCTGTCTTCTTTGTCGAACCCTTGCGCGACGCGCACGGCTGGTCCGAGCTGGGCCTTAAAGTCGCGCCTTTGTTGTTGATTGCCGTGGGCCTGGCCATCTGCTTTCGCGCCAACATCTATAACATCGGTGCGGAAGGGCAACTGACCCTGGGCGCCATCTGCGGCGGCGCGGCCGCCTTGCACCTCGATGACGGCGTCGGCGGCGCGGCCATCATCAGCGTGTCCCTGCTGGCCGGCATGGCGGGCGGCATGGCGTGGGCGGGCCTAGTGGCGTGGCTGCGCGACCGCTACAACGCCAGCGAAATCCTCGTCTCGCTGATGCTCGTCTATATCGCCCAATTGCTGCTCAGCTATCTCGTATACGGCGTGCTGCGCGACCCGGAAGGGTTCAATTTTCCCCAGTCGAAACTGCTGTCCGACGGCTTGCTGTTGCCGATGGTGATCAGCGATACGCGCTTGCACGTGGGCATCGTGTTTGCTTTGCTGGCTTCGCTGGGCGGCTGGCTGTATTTGTCGCGCAGCATTGCCGGCTTCCGCCTGCGCGTGGGCGGCATGGCGCCGGCCGCCGCGCGGTATGCGGGCTTTTCCTCACGCAAGACTTTATGGTCATCCCTGCTGATTTGCGGCGCCCTGTCCGGCCTGGCGGGCGCCTGCGAAGTGCTGGGGCCGATGGGGCAGCTGACGCCCACGGTCTCGCCCGGCTACGGCTTTGCCGCCATCATCGTCGCTTTCGTCGGACGCTTGCATCCCGTGGGCGTGATTTTTTCCAGCTTCGTCATGGCCCTGTTTTATATCGGCGGCGAACTGGCGCAGTCGCGCCTTGGTTTGCCCAGCGCCATCACGGGCGTGTTCCAGGGCATCTTGCTGTTCGCCTTGCTCGCTTGCGACGTGCTGATTCAATACAAATTGCGCTGGAGAAAACATGGATAACCTGCTGCTGACCATCGCACCGCTGGTCGCCGCCAGCATCAATGCGGGCACGCCGCTGATGCTGGCCGCCCTTGGTTTGTTGGTGAATGAAAAGGCGGGCGTGGTCAACCTGGGCGCGGAAGGCATGATGCTGGTGTCGGCCATCACGGGTTTTGCCGTGGCCGTCAACACGGGCAGCGCCACCTTGGGCTTTCTCGCGGGGGCGGGCGCCAGCATGGTGCTGTCCGGCTTCTTTGCCTGGCTGACCGTGTGGCTGGGCACGAACCAGTACGCGACGGGCCTGGCTTTATCTCTGTTCGGCGCCGGCGCGTCCACGTATATCGGCTTGAAGTACGTGGGCAACAGCTTGCAGAACGGCCGCTTCGGCATCCCTTTCCTGGAAGATATTCCCGTGCTGGGGCCGGCCCTGTTCCGCCAGCATCCGATGGTGTATCTGTCCTTGCTGCTGTGCGTCGCCATCGCCTGGTTTCTGTACCGCACGCGGGCGGGACTGGTGCTGCGCGCCGTGGGCGAATCGCCCGCGTCCGCGCATGCGCTCGGCTATCCCGTGCGCCGCATCCGCCTGGCGGCCGTGCTGTTCGGCGGCGCCTGCTGCGGCCTGGCCGGCGCGTTTTTATCGCTCGTGTACACGCCGCTGTGGGTCGAGGGCATGGTGGCGGGACGCGGATGGATCGCGCTGGCGCTGACCACCTTTGCCACCTGGCGCCCGGCGCGCGTGGTGGGCGGCGCCTACCTGTTCGGCGGCATCACGATTCTGACGTTCCACGCGCAGGCGCTGGGCGTGCCGATTGCATCGCAACTGCTGTCGATGCTGCCCTACCTGGCGGCCATCGTCGTGCTGGTGCTGATCTCCAGCAATGCCAATTACATCAAGCTCAACATGCCCGCTTCGCTGGGGAAAAATTTCAATCCCGGAAATTAATCACTGACCACAAGGAAAACCATGTCCAAGAAATTGTTGTGCGCCGCCGTTTGCAGTGCGATTTTGATGCCCGCCATGGCCGCCGCGCCCGCCGCCGCGCCGCTGAATGTCGGTTTTGTTTACATTAGCCCCATCGGCGACGCGGGCTGGACCACCCAGCATGACCAGGCGCGCAAGGAAATGGAAAAGGCGCTGGGCAGCAAGATCACCACCAAGTACGTGGAAAACGTGCCGGAAAGCGCGGATGCGGAACGGGTCATCCGCGACCTGGCGCAAACGGGCAGCAAGCTGGTCATCACGACCTCGTTCGGTTACATGAACCCCACCTTGAAAGTGGCGAAACAATTTCCTAATGTGAAGTTCATTCATTTGACTGGCTACAAGACGGCCGTCAACGTGGCCAACACGAATGCGCGTTTCTACGAGGGCCGCTACCTGGCCGGCGTGTTGGCAGGCAAGATGAGCAAGACGCATGTGGCTGGCTACGTGGCGGCATTCCCGATCCCGGAAGTGTTGCAGGGCGTTAACGCCTTTACGCGCGGCATGCGCAGCGTCGACCCCAAGGCGGAAGTGAAAGTGGTGTGGGTCAATAGCTGGTTCGATCCGGGCAAGGAGCGCGACGCGGCCATTACCCTGATCGGCCAGGGCGCCGACGTGGTCACCCACCACACGGACTCGACCGCCGTGGTGCAGGCGGCGGAAGAAAAGGGCAAGTATGCGATCGCCTACCATTCGGACATGAAAAAGTATGGTCCGAAGGCGCAGCTGGCCGCCGTCACCCACCATTGGGGCGACTACTATACGAAGCAGGCGCAAGCCGTGCTGGACGGCACGTGGAAAACCAGCAGCACCTGGGGCGGCATCAAGGATGGCATGGTCAAGCTGGAAGGCATCAACGCCGCCGTGCCGGCCGACGTGAAACAGTTTGTATTGGCGCGCGAGAAAGACTTGGTTGCTGGCAAGCTCAATCCGTTCAGCGCGCCGATCAAGGATAACGACGGCAAGGTGCGCCTGGACAAAGGCGTGCTGGACGATGCGGCGCTGACGAAGATGGATTATTTTGTCGAAGGTGTGGCAGGGAAAGTTTCCGGAAAGTAATAGGTTTGAGTTTGAACTTGCTGTAATATTGCCGGAAACGGGAGCCAGGCCGGGGATACATGCGCATTCCCGGCCCATCCACACAGCAGAGCCTGAACAGGCCCGTACCGGAGATTGACCCATGGACAGACTGGAAGTATTCAAGATTATCGCGCTGCAAGCGAGCAAGGGCGAGCTGACGTTCCCCGCCAACGTCAAGGCCACCTTGAAGCTGCAGGAAGCGCTGGACGACCCCGATTGCCATATCGAAGCGGCCGCCCGCATGGTCATGGCCGAGCCGCTGCTGTCGGCCCGGGTCGTGGCCTTGGCCAACTCGGCCGCCTACAACCGTTCCGGCAATGAAATCGCCAATGTGCGCGCGGCTGTCTCGCGCCTTGGTTTTGCCACATTAAAGTCGATGGTGGCGTCCGTCATCGTGCGCCAGCTGGGCAGCCAGATTACCGATCCGCAATTGCGCGCCAAGGCGGCCAAGCTGTGGGAACACACGGCCCACGTGGCCGCGCTGAGCCAGGTGATCGCGCGCAAAGTCACGCATGTCGACGTGGAAACGGCCATGTTCGCCGCCATCGTGCACGAAGTGGGCGGCTTTTATCTGCTGTCGCGCGCCGAGGAGTATCCGGGCTTGCTCGACGACAATACCGAAGACTGGATCGAATACGGTGAAAAGTTGATCGGCCGCGGCGTGCTGCGCCAGCTGCAAGTGCCCGACATGGTCTTGCAGGCTGTGGAAGGCATGTGGCATGGCGGCAGCCCGTTCCCGCCCCGCACCCTGGGCGCGACCCTGGTGCTGGCCAACGATTTGTCGCCCGTGGGCTCGCCTTTGCACCCGCCGGAAAGCGCCGCGCGGCGCCAGGCGGCGGCGAAGATCGACTTCGGCATCGGCGGCAGCACCTTGCACACCATCCTCGAGGAATCGGCGGAAGAGATCGAATCGCTGGCGGCCGCACTGCTGGTCTGAACGTTCTTCCTGAAATATCCCCGCCTTTGCCGCGGGGATTTTTTTCGTCCGCATTTTGATCCATCTTTCTCCATGGCATACAATCGCCGGCTCGGCCATCCGCCGGACCGCTTTCCTCCTCTTACCCAAAGGATCTTATGCAGAAGCTGTTTTCTTCCCTCGCCTTGACTGCGCTGGCGTTTTCCGCGCAGGCCGCGACCGGTTCGCCCATCGTGCAGGAAGCGCCCTTGCGCGCCCACCTGGCCTTCCTGTCCAACGATTTGCTGGAAGGCCGCGGCACGGGCCAGCGCGGCGCCGACCTGACGGTGGCCTACCTGGAAACCCAGGCGCAGATGGCCGGCTTGCAACCCGTGCGCGGCAACAGCTATCGCCAGAGCGTGCAGATCGCCGGCGTGAAATCCTTGCCGCAAGATAGCAGCCTGCAGGCGGTGGCGGGTGGTGGAAAGGCCGTGCCACTGGCGTTCGGTCCGGACTGGGTCTGGGCCACGGGCTACTCCGTTGCCGCCCACACCTTCGACGCGCCGCTCGTCTTCGTCGGCTACGGCATCACGGCGCCGGAAGAAGGCTGGAACGATTTCAAGGGTGTCGATGTCAAAAACAAGATCGTCGTCATGATGGTCAACGATCCGCAGCCGACCGCTGCCGAACCAAACCGTTTCGCTGGCAAGGCGCTGACTTATTATGGCCGCTGGACCTACAAATTCGAGGAAGCCAAACGCCAGGGCGCGGCCGGCGTCTTGCTGATTCACACGAAACCGTCGGCCTCGTACGACTGGAGCGTGGTGCAGAACAGCTGGAGCGGCAGCGAGCGCTTTCAATTGGCTGACCGCACAGCCGGCACGCCGCTGCAGGGCTGGGTCGCGGAAGACGCGGCGCGCCGCCTGTTCGCGGCCGGTGGGCAGGATCTGGACGCCTTGCGCGCGCAAGCGGAAAGCAAGGACTTCAAGGCCGTCGCCTTGAACGCCAAGTTGTCGGGCGAGATGAAGTCCATCGTGCGCAAGGTGGAGCAGTTCAACATCGCCGGCATGGTGCCGGGTACCGACCCGACACTGAAAGAGGAAGCCGTCATCTACAGCGGCCACTGGGATCACCTGGGCAAGCAGGGAGATACTGGCGACACGATCTACAACGGCGCCGTCGACAATGCGTCCGGCACGGCCGGCTTGCTGGCCATGGCGCAGGAAGCCGTGAAAAAGCCTGCGAAGCGCACGCAGATCTTCCTGTGGGTGGCGGCCGAGGAGCAGGGTTTATTAGGTAGCGCCGCCTACGCGGCCGATCCGCTGTGGCCCCTGAACAAGACGGCTGCCGCGCTGAACCTGGACAGCCTCAATTTCGTCGGCGCCACGCACGACATCGGCGCGCAAGGCAGCGAGCGCACGGAACTGGGGGCCATGGCCGCCACGGTGGCGAAATCCATGGGCATGCACATCGCGCAAGCGCGTCCCGACCTGGCCGGCGGCTATTTCCGCAGCGACCATTTCAGCTTCGCCAAGGCGGGCGTGCCCGCGTTTTCCATCAATGGCGGACGCGAGTACATCAAGGACGTGGAAAAGTCGAAAGCCAAGGCGGCCGCCTACGGCCCCCGCTACCATCAGGTGACCGATGAGTACGACGCCAGCTGGGATTTATCGGGCATGACGCAGCAGGCGCAATTTACGCTGAACCTGGGTCTAGCCGTGGCCAACGCGGCGAAGATGCCGGCCTGGAAGGCGGGCGATGCGTTTGGCAAGGCGCGCGAGCAGGCTGCAAAGTAAGGGGTGGTTTGTGCCAACAATGTTGTCGGCTTACGCGCTGGCGCGCTAAGCCGACCTACGTGACTTGTTTCTATCAGCATCAGGCGTAGGTCGGATTAGCGCGGCGAAGCCGTGCGTAATCCGACAGTATTGTTGGCCCCATAGTGTTGGCGCCGCAGCGTCGGATCAGGCAGCCCGCTCCAGCCGCCGCTGCGTGTGCCGGTACTTGCTCCACACCAGCAGCAGCAACAGCGGCATGGCGCCGCCCACCATGCACAGGGCGGGCCAACCGCCGGCGGCAAAGCTGGCGCTGGCCAGGGCCGAGCCAGCGGAGGCGCCGATGAAGCCGCCAGCGATGAAGACCGTGGTGACCCTTGCGCGCGCATGCGGCGCCAGTTTATAGATGATCGACTGGTGCGTCACTTGCAAGCCCATCACGCCCATGTCCAGCAGGACGATGCCGATCAGCAGCAGCATCAGCGAATGGGCGCCAAAGCCGATCAGGGCCCAGCCCGCGATCGAGGCGACGGCCAGCAGCCAGGTGGCCTGGCGCGCATAGCCGCGGTCGGCCATGCGGCCCGCCGTGTTGGCGGCAAACGCGCCCGTGGCGCCGGCCAGGCCAAACAGGCCGATCTGCATTTCCGAGTAGTGGTAGGGCGCGCCGCTGAGCAAGAAGGTCAGGCCCGTCCAGAATACGCTGAAGGTGCCCAGGCCCAGGCCCGAGAACAGGGCGCGCTGGCGCAGCAACGGTTCCTGGCGGATGATGTCGGCCAGCGAGGCCAACAGCTTGCCATATTGCAGCTTGCCGCGTGGCGCTTCGTTTGGCAGGATGCGGCGCAGCATGACGAGCAGGGCCGCCACGACGATGGCGGCCAGCACGTAGACACTGCGCCAGCCTCCGCTGATCTGCGACACCGTGCCGGAGACGGTACGCGCCAGCAAGATGCCCAACAACAAGCCCGTCATGACGGTGCCCACCATGCGGCCCCGGCTGTGATCCGGCGCGTACGAGGCCACCATGGCCGTGACGACCATCAAGGCGCTGGACGTGATCCCCATCAAGACGCTGGCGATGGCAAAGACGATGATGTTCTGGCTGGTGGCGGCCAGCAGCAGGGCGGCTATCTTGGCGATCAGCATCCACGTCAGTAACTGGCGGCGGTTCAGCACGTCGCTGAGCGGCACCAGAAACACGATGCCCAGCACATAGCCGATCTGCGTGGCCGTGACCAGGTAGCCCGCTTGCGGCACGCTGACGCCAAACGAGGCGGCCAGCATGGACGTGAGCGGCTGCACGTAATAGAGGCTGGCGACGAGCACGCCGGCGGACAGGGCGAACAACAGGATGCGGGTCGACGTCAGCAGGGCGCTGGCGTCAACATTCGATGGTGCGGATTTCATGCGCTTACAACTTTCTTGGAATGATGCTTTTGGATGGACATGATAGCGGGGCTGCGCATTTCTTGCCGGGCAGGCAAAAAAATCCCGGCGATCGTTGCCGACGGCCGGGAAAAGGGTATAGGGGGATATACCGAGGGAGAATTAAAACTTAAGCAGCGCGTGCCAGCTCCGCATGCACCTGCGCCGTGATTTCATACGAGCGCAGCCGGTGCTGGTGGTCGAAGATCTGCGACGTGATCATCAGTTCGTCGGCGCCCGTTTCGGCGATGAAGGCGGCCATCTTCGCCTTGACGGTGTCTGGCGCGCCGATGGCGGTGCAGGACAGGACGGAATCGAGCATGGCGCGTTCCTGCGGGCCCAATTGCTCCAGGTAGCCGGGCACGGGCGGCTGCAAACGCGACGGGCGGCCCGTGCGCAGGTTGACGAACGCTTGCTGCATCGACGTGGCGCGCAGGTGCGCCTCGGCATCCGTGTCGGCGGCAAAGACGTTAAAGCCCAGCATCACGTACGGTTTCGCCAATTGTTTGGACGGCTTGAAGTGTTCGCGGTAGTAGGCCACGGCTTGCATCATCATTTGCGGCGCGAAGTGCGAGGCGAAGGCATACGGCAAGCCCAGGTGGGCGGCCAGCTGGGCGCCAAACAGGCTCGACCCGAGTATCCACACGGGTACCTTCGCGCCCTTGCCGGGCACGGCCAGCACGCGCTGGCGCGGCTCGTCGGACATATAGTCGATCAATTCCTGCACGTCCTGCGGGAACTGCTCCGCGTCCGATTGCAGGTCGCGGCGCAGGGCGCGCGCCGTCGTCTGGTCGGAGCCGGGCGCGCGGCCCAGGCCCAGGTCGATGCGGCCCGGATGCAGCGCTTCCAGGGTGCCGAACTGTTCCGCGATGACGAGCGGCGAGTGGTTCGGCAGCATCACGCCGCCGGCGCCCACACGGATGGTTTTCGTGCCGGCCGCCACATGGGCGATGACGACGGCCGTGGCGGCGCTGGCGATGCCGGGCATGCCGTGGTGTTCGGCCAGCCAGTAGCGGTTATAGCCCCAGCGTTCGCCGTGCTGCGCCAGGTCGAGCGTGTTCTTGAACGACTGGCTGGCGTCGCTGCCTTCGGCGATGGGGGCCAGGTCGAGTATGGAAAATGGAGTCATGGTAGCGATATCGGGACGTGGTTGAAAATCACAATGGACGATTTGTCTATCCCCTGACGACAATAGGGTCGGCCTTGAAAGCGGCAGGGATGACAGGCTGGACACATGATAATGCGAATCGGGAATTTGCGTACTGATCGGTAAAAAACTCGTGCCGGCTGGGGCCGGTGCTGCTTAAACTGGTGAAATCGCCGCAAACTCTGGAACTTTCCTTGCCAGCCCCAGTCTTAAGAATTCGTGCCTTAAGATTGTGAAACATCATGTATTGCGAGCAACTCGTCAAACCCGACGGGCGCCAACTGACCCTTTACAGTAGGCGTCCCATCGTCGTCGCTGGCCTTGCACCGAGCCCTTTCCCCTTGCCGCAGGAAGCCAATCCGCACTTGCGCTGGCACCCCTTGCGCGGCGAGTGGGTGGCGTACGCAGCCTATCGCCAGGGCCGCACCTTTCTCCCTCCGGCGCAGTACAACCCGCTGGCGCCCACGCGCGATCCCGCGCATCCGACGGAGTTGCCTGCCGGCGACTACGATATCGCCGTCTTCGACAACCGCTTTCCCACCCTGGCACTGCATGCCCATGACCCGCCCGACCTGACGGTCGCCACGGCGCCCGCTGGCGGCCACTGCGAAGTGGTGGTGTTTGCTCAGGATGCCGGCGCCTCGCTCGGTACCTTGCCTGTCAGTCACATCGTCTTGCTGCTGCAAGCGTGGGCCGAACGCACGCAAGAGCTTGCCAAGCGGCCCGGCATCGCCTATGTGCTGCCGTTCGAAAACCGTGGCGCGGAAGTGGGCGTGACCCTGCACCATCCGCATGGCCAGATCTACGCCTATCCCTTTGTTCCACCGGTGCCGGCCCGCATGCTGGCGCAGGAAAGCGCGTATTTTGCCGAGCATGGCCAGGCCTTGCTGGTGGACATGGCGCGGCGCGAAGCCGATGGCGGCGCGCGCCTGCTGTATCTGGGACCGGAAGCCATCGCTTTTGTTCCCGCCTGCGCCCGCTACCCGTATGAAGCGTGGGTGATGCCGCGGCGGCAGACGGACAGCTTTGCGGCCTTGTCGGCCGGGCAGCGCGAGGATCTGGCACGCGCGCTGAAAACCGTCTTGCTGAAATACGACGGCCTGTGGCAGCGCGAGATGCCCTATCTGATGGCCTGGTACCAGGCGCCGCCGGACGGGTGCGCGCATCCGGAAACGCAGCTGCACGCGCAGTTTTATCCACCGTACCGCACGCGCGAACGGCTCAAATACCTGGCCGGCACGGAGCTGGCCGCCGGCATGTACGCCATGGATGCCTTGCCCGAGGAATCGGCGCGGCAGTTGCAGGAAGTGCGCGTGGCATGGGAAATGGCGGGAGAGATCGCATGAATTGGAATGTTGAACTGGAAATTGCACATAAACTGGCGCAGATGCGCGGCTGGCTGGAGCAGGAGCGGGCGGGCGCGCTGCGCCTGCGCGGCGTGGACTGGTTCGCCTGGGCCACGGCGGGCGCGTCGGGCAGCGCCTGCCAGACGGCCGAGTGCGGCTGTGCCGAGGTGCTCGTCACGCGCGATGCTGCCTACATCCTGACGGATGCGGCCGAGGCGCAGCGTCTGCGCCACGAAGAAGTGCGCGGCAGCTGGACTTGGCAAGTGACGCCGTGGATGCAGCCGCGGATGGCCGAATTGCGCGAGCATTTCGTGCAGCATGCGGCGGGTGGGCGGCCCGTGCTGTGCGACCGGCCTGGCCTGCATGAACGCAGCCTGCCCGTCGTGCTGCGCGAAGAGCGCTTGCCCTTGCTGGCCTCGGAACAGGCGCGCTACCGCGAAGTGGGGCGCCTGGCCGCCGCTGCCGCCAGCGAAGCGCTGCGCGCCGCGCGTCCCGACTGGAGCGAGCAGGAGCTGGCCGGCGCCTGCGCCCGCGCCCTGTGGTCGCGCGGCCTGCACGCCGTGTACGTGCTGGCGGCGGGCGCCGAGCGCTTCGGGCGCTACCGGCGGGCGCCGCCGGCCGCGTCGCCGCTGGGCGAACGGGCCGTGCTGGCGCTGTGCGCGCAGCGTTTCGGCCTGTGCGCCAGCCTGAGCCGTCAGCGCCGCTTCGTTCCCGTCCATCCCGTGCGCGACGGCATCGGCGAAGCGGACGCGGCCATCTTGGCGCTGGAAGCGGTGGCGCTCGATGCCTGCGAAGTGGGCCACGCGCTGAGCATGGTGTATCACGCGCTCGACAGCGCCTATGCGTATGCGGGCCAGCCCGATACGGTGCACGAATACCGGCAGGGCGGCATCGCCGGCTACCGCTCGCCCGAAGTGGCCGCCGGCGCGCACACGGAAATCACCCTGAAGGAGGGCATGGCCCTGGCCTTCCATCCCACTTTGCCCGGCAGCATGGTGGAAGACACTTTCCTGCTCAGCGGCGGGCACCTGCACAACCTGACTTGCGACCCGGACTGGCCGGCCACATCCGTGCAGGGGCGGCTGCGTCCGCTGACCCTGGAGTTGCCATGATCACCCCCGAGGCGTATTTCGGCGCGAGCCCCGTGGTGGATGCCTCGGCGCCCGGCAGGGTCAACCTGCTGGGCGAGCATACGGACTACAACGATGGCTACATGCTGCCGTGCGCCACGCCGCAACGCACGCGGGTGAGGCTGGCGCTGGCCGCCGATGGACACCATCAGTTCTATTCGGCAACCCTTGATGAGCTCGTGCGTTTCGAGCACCAGTGCGCCGCGCCGCCCGGCTTCGGCCGCTACCTGGAAGGCTGCATCCGCCTGCTCGAGGAGCGCGGCGTGGCGGTGCCGGCCGTGCGCGCGCATATCGAATCGGACGTGCCGCCGGGCGCCGGCCTGTCGAGCAGCGCGGCGCTGGAGATCGCCATGCTGCGCGCGCTGCGCCAGCTGCTGGGGCTGTCGATTGACGACGTGTCGCTGGCGCTGATGGGGCAGCAGGCGGAAATCCGCTATGCGCAGGTCAATTGCGGCGTGATGGACCAGATGGCGTCCAGCCTGGCCGACGAGCGCCACATGCTGCTGCTCGATGCGCGTACCTTGCAGCATGAATTGCTCGACTTGCCTGGCGACAGCGAGGTGCTGGTCATCGACAGCGGCATGGCGCGCACCCTGGCCGGCAGCAAGTACAACGAGCGGCGTGCCGAGTGCGAACAGGCGGCGCGCCTGCTGGGCGTGGCGGCGCTGCGCGACGTGCGCGAGCCGTCCATGGTGGAAGGCTTGCCCGAACCGTACCGCCGCCGCGCGCGCCATGTGGTCAGCGAAAACCTGCGCGTGCTGCAAGCGTGCGGCCAGCATGGTCCCGTTCTGTTCGGCCAGTTGATGACGCTGTCGCACGCCAGCCTGCGCGACGACTACGAAGTGTCGCTGCCGGTGCTCGATGCGCTGGTGGCGTTGCTGTCGGCGCAGTCCGCCGTGTACGGCGCGCGCCTGACGGGCGCCGGTTTTGGCGGGGCTTGTGTGGCCCTGTGCCGCAAGCACTGCGCCGCCAGCGCTGGGCGCGCGGTGGTGCAGCGCTTTAACGCTGCCGGACACAGCGCACGCATGGTGGTTCCCTTGGCATGAGCGTGGTTTGATCTTGCTCATGCGTTGCGGCGCAAGTCCCATACGCCGGAACTTGCTCCCTGCGGCATGCATCCAACACGCATGCTCAATGACCATCTCTCCCCACCGAATACGCATGACGGCCAGGCTGAAACCGTCCTGCCGGGCGCGGGCGCCTTTGCCTATCCCCGGCCGCAGATGGTGCGCGAAAATTGGCAATCGCTGAACGGCGCCTGGCGTTTTACGTTTGACAATGAGCGGCGCTACCGCCTGCCCGACGGCGGCATCGGCTGGACGCACGAGATCATCGTGCCTTTCCCTCCGGAATCGCAGGCCAGCGGCGTGGGCGACCGAGGCTTTCACCGCGTTTGCTGGTACCAGCGCGAGTTCCTGCTGCAGCCGGGCGGTCCCTGCGTGCTGCTGCATTTCGGCGCCGTCGACTACCATGCCAAGGTGTGGCTGAACGGGCACGTGGTGGCCGACCATGAGGGGGGGCACACGCCGTTTGTCGCCAACATCAGCCATGCGCTGCTGCCCGACGGGCCGCAGGTGCTGACGGTGCGCGTCGAGGATGATCCGCACGACCTGGCCAAGCCGCGCGGCAAGCAGGACTGGCAACTGCTGCCCCATTCCATCTGGTATCCGCGTACCACGGGCATCTGGCAAAGCGTGTGGATCGAGCGCGTGGCGGCCACCTACATCGGCAAGCTGCGCTGGACACCCGTGTTCGAAGGCTACGAGATCGGCTGCGAAGTGTTCGCCATGGGCGACCTGCAGGATGACCTCACCGTGGCCGTGCGCATCTGGCATGGCAGCAACCTGCTGGCCGACGACCAGTACAAGCTGATCGAGAACGAGGCGAGCCGCAAGATCGCCCTGTCCGACCCCGGCATCGACGATTCGCGCAACGAACTGCTGTGGAGCCCGGAGCGGCCCATTTTGCTCGATGCCGAAGTGACCTTGTGGCATGACGGCGAGCTGCTCGATACCGTCAAGTCGTACACGGCGCTGCGCTCGGTGGCCATCAACCGCGACCGCTTCATGCTCAATGGCCGGCCGTATCCGCTGCGCCTGGTACTCGACCAGGGCTACTGGCCCGACACCCTGCTGGCGGCGCCTTCCGACGATGCCTTGCGGCGCGATGTGGAACTGGCCAAGGCCCTGGGTTTCAACGGCGTGCGCAAGCACCAGAAGATCGAGGATCCGCGCTACCTGTACTGGGCCGACCGCCTGGGCTTGCTCGTCTGGGAAGAAATGCCATCGACGTACCGCTTTTCCAGCAAGGCCATCACGCGCATGGTGCGCGAATGGACGGACGTGATCGAACGCGACTACAGCCATCCGTGCATCCTCGTCTGGGTGCCGTTCAATGAGTCGTGGGGCGTGCCCAACCTGACGGCCATCCAGGCGCACCGCAACGCCGTCGAAGCGCTGTACCACCTGACGCGCACGCTCGACCCCACGCGCCCCGTGATCGGCAACGACGGCTGGGAAGCGTCGGCCACCGACATCCTCGGCATCCACGATTACGACTGCGATCCGGAACGCCTGCAGGCGCGCTATGCGATCAGCGACTCGGCCCGCACGACCCTGTTCGACCAGCGCCGTCCGGGCGGGCGCATCCTCACGCTCGACGGCTTCCCGCACCGGGGCCAACCCATCGTCCTGACGGAGTTTGGTGGCATCGCCTTCGACCGGGAACAGGGCGAATCGGCGGAAACCTGGGGCTATGCGCGCGTGGGCAACGAGGCGGCCTTCCTCGATATTTACCGGCGCCTGATGACGGTCGTCAATACGGCGCAGATGTTCAGCGGCTTTTGCTACACGCAGTTCGCCGACACCTTCCAGGAAGCCAATGGCTTGCTGACGGCGGACCGAACGCCGAAGGCCGCGCTGGAACTGCTCAGCGCGGCCACCCGCAACATCCGGCTCAATTGAACGCAGGCCGGACCTGGCAAGTTTCATCTGGTTCAGATTTCAAAGGGGCAGGCATGGCCGATACCGATGGCGCGGCAGCGCCGTTCCTTACTTACTGGCAGGCCGGCTACGAAGGCGCCGACCACGTCACCCATGGCGGCCAGGCGCTGGACATGAACCGCGCCACGGGCCACCTGGACAGGGTGCGCGAAGACTACCTGCTGTTGCGCCAGTTCGGCATTCGCAGCGTGCGCGAAAGCATAGGCTGGCGCCTGGCCGAGCGCGATGGCCAGTTCGATTTCTCTTTCATCGAGGAGCGCGCCGCCGTGGCGCAGGAGCTGGGGCTGCAGATCAACTGGACTTTCTGCCACTACGGCTGGCCGGCCGGGCTCGACCTGTTTTCACCCGACTTCGTGCCGCGCTTTGCCCGCTATTGTCGGGCAGCAGCGCAGTTCCTTGCGCCGTATGCGGGTAGCGCGCCCGTGTACTCACCCATCAATGAAATCTCGTTTACCAGCTGGGGCTTGTCGGTGCACATGTTCCAGTGCCTGAATATGTACCGGCCCGATGCGAGCCAGGAAGGCAAGCGGCAGCTGGTGCGCGCCAGTATCGCCGGCTGCGATGCGATCCGTGACGTCAGTCCGCAGGCGCGGTTCCTGCAATGCGATCCCCTGATCCACGTGACCGCGCCGCCCGGACGTACGGACTGGGTCGACCAGGCGGCGGCCTGGCGCGCCTCGCAGTTCGAAGCGTGGGACATGCTGTGCGGCCGGCAAGCGCCGGAACTGGGCGGCGCGCCGCGCTACCTGGACTTGATCGGCCTGAACTATTACCACAGCAACCAGTGGGAATGCGGCAGCAACCTGCGCCTGTGGTGGCACCTGGGCGAACCGCGCCGCATGCCCCTGCACCAGTTGCTGCTGGAAGTACAGGCGCGCTATCAGCGGCCTTTGCTGCTGGCGGAAACGAGCCACGTGGGCAGCGGGCGCGGTGCGTGGATACGCGACGTGGCCGCCGAGGCGGCGCTGGCTGTCCAGCATGGCGCCGCGCTGCGCGGCATCTGTATTTATCCCGTCATCGACCGGCCTGACTGGGACGATGCCAGCCACTGGCACCGCAGCGGGCTGTGGGAGGTCGGCCTGGAAGGCGAGGGGGGCGAGCGGCTGCGGCGCATCCTCGTGCCCCCCTACGCGGCGGCACTACGGCAGGCACAGCGCCTGACGGCACACCTTTGTTCAACGTTTGCCCCGGCGGGGCAGAAAGGAACTGGCATGCGAACCATCATCGTTTTTTCCCATTTGCGCTGGAATTTCGTGTATCAGCGTCCGCAACAGCTGCTGTCGCGGCTGGCGCAGTTCTACCGCGTGGTCTTTGTCGAGGAACCCGTCTGGGACGATGGAGCCAGCAGGCTGGAGCTGTCCACGCCGGCGCCGAACGTGACGGTGTGCCAGCCCCGCACGGCCGTGCAGGCGCCCGGTTTTCACGACGACCAACTGGCCGTGCTGCAGCCCCTGCTGAGCCAGATCACGCCTGCCGACGACCCCATCGTGTGGTTCTATACGCCGATGGCGCTGCCACTGCTGCCAGCCCTGCACGCGGGCCTGGTCGTGTATGACTGCATGGATGAACTGGCCGCATTCAAGAATGCGCCGCGTCAGTTATTGCAGCGAGAAGCGGCCTTGCTGGCGCGCGCCGACCTGGTGTTTGCGGGCGGTCCCAGCCTGTTTGAGGCGAAACGCACGCGCCACGCCAACGTCCATTGCTTCGCCAGCAGCGTCGACACCGTGCACTTCGAACAGGCGCTGGACCGCCACAATGGCCATCCCGCGCAGGCGGAGATTGGCCGGCCCAGGCTCGGCTATTACGGCGTGATCGACGAGCGTTTCGAGCCGGCCTTGGTGGCGGCGCTGGCCGACGCCCATCCCGACTGGCAAATCGTGCTGGTCGGCCCCATCCTCAAGATCGACCCGGCCAGCCTGCCGCAGCGCCAGAATATTCATTACCTGGGCCAGCAACCGTACCAGGCCCTGCCGCACTTCCTGGCCGGCTGGGACGTGTGCCTGCTGCCGTTTGCCAGCAATGAGGCGACCCGCTTCATCAGTCCCACCAAGGTGCTCGAATACATGGCGGCGCAACTGCCCATCGTCAGCACGCCGATCGCCGATGTGGCCGTGCCGTATGGCGACATCGTGGCCATCGCCGATACACCCGACGCCTTTGTCGCCGCCTGCGAGGCGGCGCTGGCCGCGACGCCGGAACAGCGCGCGGCCATGGCCGCCCGCATGCGCGCCATTGTCGACGCCACCTCCTGGGATGCCACGGTGGAGCAGATGCGCAACTTGCTCGACACGACGCCGCCGGGGCAGGGCGCCCGCCAGGCCGTGCCCGCCGCCGGCACGACACAGGCCGCCGCACCGGGCGCCGGCGCCGATGTCAATTTGCTGCATCCCCCCGGTGCGCCGCAAGCCGTGGCCTGCGCCATCATCGGCGCCGGTCCGACGGGCTTGAGCGCCGCCTATCACCTGGACGCCGATACTTTGCTGCTGGATAAAAATGCCGCCGTGGGCGGCTGGTGCCGCTCCATCCAGGACCGCGGTTTTACTTTCGATCACGCGGGCCACATCATGTTTTCCAACGATGACTATGTGCTCGACATGTACCGCACCTTGCTGGGGACCAATCTGCACTGGCAAAACCGCGAAGCCTGGGTCTACAGCAAGCGGGTCTACACGCGCTATCCTTTCCAGGGGGCGCTGTACGGCTTGCCGCCAGCCGTCATCAAGGAGTGCATCGTCGGCGCCATCGAGGCGCGCTACGGCAAGGCGCCGGCCGCGCCAAGCCCTGAAACGGCTGCGGCCTGCGCCGTGGAAGACTGCTGCGCCGACGGCGGCACGGGGCTGGAACAGCTGCACGATGCCGTGGCGGCGCCGGGCCAAGCCCAGGCCCAGACCGCGCCCAATTTCGAGCAATTCATCTATCAGGTGTGGGGCAGCGGCATCGCCCGCCATTTTGCGATTCCCTACAACAAGAAATTGTGGACCGTCCCCCTGGCCGAGATGGAAACGTCGTGGCTGGGCGGGCGGGTGCCCTTGCCGAACCTGGAAGAAATCATCGAGGGCGCGCTCGAACCGATGGCCAGGCCGATGGGCCCGAATGCGCGCTTCGGCTACCCCTTGCGCGGCGGTTTTCAGGCCTTGATGTCGGGCTTCCTGCCGCACCTGCAGGGCAAGCTGGAACTCAATGCCGATGTGGTGCAGGTCTTGCCGCGCCAGCACGTGATCGTGCTGGGCGACGGCCGCCGTTTCCGCTATCAGCACTTGCTGAGCACCATGCCCTTGCCGCAACTGGTGCGCCTGATCAGCGAGCAGGCGCCGTCGCAGGTACAGGCGGCGGCGCGCGCCTTGCGGCATATTTCCGTGCGTTGCGTTAACCTGGGCGTGGCGCGCGAAAACATCAGCGAGAAACACTGGATTTACTATCCGGAAGAGACGATATTCCACCGTATTTTCCTGCAAGGGAATGCCAGCCCCCACTGCAACGCGCCGGGCGGTTTCGGCCTGACGTGCGAGATCAGTTATTCGCCCTGGAAACCGTTGCCGCTCGATGGACAGGCCCTGATCGACCGCTGCATGGCCGACTGCATCGCGGTAGGCTTGCTGCGCGACGATGACCGCCTGCTGGCCGCCAACCAGGTAGACATGCCGTACGCCTACGTGGTGTACGACCACGCGCGGGCCGCCAATGTGGCGCTGGTGAAGGCATGGCTGTCCACGCAGGACATCGTGCTGGCGGGACGCTACAGCGAGTGGGAATACTACAATTCCGACCATGCCTTCCTGGCCGGGAAAAAAGCGGCGGAACTGATCGCCGGGCTGGCGGCAAGCCAGCGCAAGGTGGGTATGGTGGAGTAGGAGCTAGCGCCGGGAGCACGGGAATGGCGCTCCCGGCGCGTGGTACGTGGTAGACAGGATGGGTACGACGCACATGAGGGATGCGATGAAGATGAGGGACGGGCAACAGTGAAGATGAGGGACGGGTAACACAGGCAACAGACAACAGGCAGCAGGCAACAGGCAACAGGCAACAGGCAACAGGCAACAGGCCAGGACAATGGAACCTGCTGCCTGTGCCGGGCGTTGGTGGCGCGCCTGGACGCTGGCGCTCAGCGCCCCGAATGCCAGCGGCCAGGCGGGATCGGCGCATGCCGCGCTGATCCCCGGATATCGTTAATAGCGCTGCAGCAAGCCGTTGACCACCTTGACCCGATCGCCGATCTGGTAGCCGGGCTGGGAGTTTTGCATGAGGGTGCGCGTGCTGCCATCGTCCAGGCGCAGGGTGACCCGGTACTGCATGTTGCCCGAGGTGGTGCCCGCTGTGCCGGAGCTGCCCGACTGCATGTCGCCGCTGCCCTGATCCATGCCACGTGGCACCGGCTCGATCGATTGCACCGTGGCGGAGGCGATGCTGACGCCGGACTGGCTGCCGTCCATGCTCATGGCGTTGTTGGCCGTGGACGTGCGCGTGTCGGCGCCGCCGGTGCTGGTGTCGTTCATGGTGCTGCCGGTGATGCCGGTGTTGGTCGCTGCGTTGCCCGTCGCGGTCGTATTGCTGTAGCTTTCACCACTGCGGCCATTCATGCTGCTCATGCCGGTGCTGTTCGGATTTGAACTGCAGGCGGCCAGCGTACACAGCAGGCCGGCCAGCGCCATGGTTTTTTTTGCTCTCATCTTGTTCTCCTCTTGGTCTGACAAAGTGTTAACCCGGTTTCCAGGGTGTGGCGGAGGTCAGCGTCAATGGCGCATGCCAAGCATGGCCGCAACTACTGCTAAGTAATCCTCAGGAAAATATTGTCCATTTATGACGAACAGAACCGGATGCGATGCAAGGCGCCAGTTGCGCCGCGGTGCGCGCACTGCCAGCAGCTGGCAAGCCTCGTCGGCCACCTTGCAGAGTGCCGGTTATGGAAGTCAGAAATCACAATAATTTAATGGGGGTTACTTGGTAAGAGAGCAGGGCGGGAAAGATGTTCGATCCTTGTTATTTCACATTGAGGTACATCAAGCGCTTCAATTGTAGAGCTTGGTATAAAAGACATTCTTGTGCAGGGCGAGCACGGCGTTCGCGCTTTCCCCTTGTTCCCCGTTGCTTACTTCAGGAGAATAAATGTCTGCCGATTCCCATAGCGTCAAGCTGATCAATGAGCTGGTGATTGCGGTGTACGGTGCCCCAGGCGCTGCGAACGGCGCGCGCGCCCGTTATGCGCTGACGCAGGCCCTGCATGCCTTGACGAGGCTGTCACGGTCGGAACAGTTGATGGAGATGCAGCGCGATGCGGCGCGCGCAGCGGGAGCGGCCAGCCGGCGGGAGATGCGCACGGCCTTGCGCCGCATCGCCAGCCGGGCGGCAGCCGGCCAGGGGCAGCTGTCGCTGGCGCTGGGTGCCGGCGATGGCGGCGCGCCGTGATCAGCCTTGCTGTTTCTTCAGCGCGGCGGCGGCCATGGCAGGCCAGCAAAAGTACAGTGGCAGCACCACGGCCGTCGCGGCCGTGATATCGACCACCCAGTCGCTGACGGCGCCACGGCGGTATGGCAGGAAACTCTGGATGAATTCGTCCAGCGCACCCATGGCCGCCACCATCAGCACCGACAGCAGCGCCCGGCGCGCCATGCCGCCAGCCGTGCCGCTGAACAGGATCAGAGCCAGCACGCCATAGCCGACGGAATGCAGCACGCCGCCCGACGCATATTGGCCCACGTCCGCGCGCACACCGGGAATGTCGCCGATCAGGATCACCAGGGCATAGAGCACCAGCGCCGTGCGGTAGCGCAAGCGTTCGTAGCGGTCGGCAAAACACAGTTCGGGCAAGGGTGCAGACATGAGGCGTCAGAACAGGTGGAAAGGCCGTCACAATATCATGGGCAGGGCGGGCTACCGTGTTTTTGCGCAAGAGCTTGCCGTGCGGGCAAAAAAAAGGCCCGCGGGGACGCGGGCCAAAAACCCAAATGAAATGGGTCAAGAGTTGAGAGTTGCTCGGTACTCAGCATGTCGCGCGCCTTGCCGGCGCTCGCCACGGTCATGAAAGGGAGTGGTGTGCCATCGCGGCACACCTGTCTGTAGTCAGGCATATCGGTTGCCTGTACAGCAGATGAAGCAAGTATAGGGGGCGAAGATGACGGGCTGATGACACGCCGCAACATTTTTTTGCGGTAGCCAGAAGGAGCGGGAAGATTGTGCATCATGGCAAGAATAGCCATGTTTCAGCCGTGATGGCGAAAAAAAAAGCCCGCTGGTGAAAGCGGGCTTAAAACTATTTTCTTGGAGGAGAATAGTGGAGACAGGTGCATTATGCTGCGTCGCACGATATGTGTCTAATGGTCTTTTTAGATAACCATTATTCTTTTTTGATATAACTGTCTGCGTCTGTCTTCATTCCTTCACGGCCACCGTGTAGTTGAGCGCCATGCGCCCGCCATCGACATAGATGGTCTGGCCCGTCATGTAGGTGGCGTCGTCGCTGGCCAGGAAGGCGGCGATGCCGGCCACTTCTTCCGGCTCGCCGCAGCGGCCCAGCGGCGTGCGCGACAATATCGTGTGGCGCGCCTGCGGGCTCGACAGCACCGCCTGCTTGGCCAGTTCCGTCAGGATGGTGCCGGGGCCGATGCCGTTCACGCGCACGCCGTGCGGCGCCAGGTTCAGGGCCATGACCTTGGTCAGCTGGTTGATGGCGCCTTTCGATACCACGTACGGCACCTGGTTCGGGATCGCCAGTTCCGCATTCACGCTGGACATATTGATGATGCAGCCGCTGTTGCGCTTGACCATTTCGCGGGCCACAGCCTGGCCGCACAGGAACATCGATTTCAGATTGATGCGCATGACCCGGTCGAAATCGTCTTCGCAAACGTCGAGGAAATCGGCCGCGTGCGTGACGCCCGCATTGTTGACGAGGATATCGATGTGGCCGAACTGGGCCAGGGTTTCCTTCAGCATGGCGTCGACGTCCGCCTTCTGGCTGACGTCGGCGCAAAAGAAGCGCGCCTGCGGGCCGAGGGCGGCTGCCGCCTGCGCGCCTTCTTCCTTGATGTCGACCAGCATCACTTGCGCCCCTTCGGCGATCAGGCGGGTGGCGCAAGCCAGGCCGATGCCTTGCGTGGCGCCCGTGACGATGGCGGTTTTATTGACTAGTTTCATGTGTGCTCCTCGGCGGGTGGGGGCGCCGCCATGCTGCGGTGCCATGGCGGATTTTAATCCCTGGGCAGGAATCAGAGGAGGATGGGTTCGTTCGGCAACTGGTTGCCGCGTGTGCCGTTGGCAGGGAAGTGGCTTTGCAGCAAGGTATTCAGCTGCGCCAGTGCTTCCACGGTGCTGTCGTGGTAATTGCCATCCTTGAACCCTTTGGTCATGGTGCGGCACACGGCTTGCCATTGCTCCGGCGTGACGCGGCGGCCCACGTTGCGGTCGGCCACGATATCGACCTGATGCTCGGCCAGGTTGATGTAGATGAGCACGCCAACGTTGTCTTCCGTATCCCACACGCCATACTGGGCGAACAGTTCGCGCGCCCGCTCGCGGTTGCTCACTCCCTGGTAAGCCATTCCTGGCGTCAGGGCAGCTTCGACGATCAGGCGCACTTCCGCCTGGTGCATCGCTTCACCGTCGGCAATCGCCGTCTCGATGGCTTTCAAGGTGCGCTCTGGAAAAGCCTGGCGCGCCGTCGCCGGCGTGCCCCGCAAATGTTTTAACGCGCGTCCGCAGCGCTGGCCAAATGTCAGATGTTTCGTCATTACCAATCTCCCGAGGCGCCGCCGCCGTCAAATCCGCCGCCGCCGCCACCGAAACCACCGCCGCCACCGCCACCGCCAAAACCACCGCCGCCGCCGAAGCCGCCACCACCACCACCGCGGTTGTTCAGTGCCTGGCTGAGGATGCTGCCCAGCACGACGCCGGTGGCGCCGCTGGACCAGTTGCTGCCGCGCTGCAGCCGCGTCGGCCCGCCGCGTGAGCGGAACAGGGTCAGCACGACGAGGAAGCCGAAGAACAGCAGCGGCAGCCAGAAGGTCATGCCGCCCGCTTCCACCGTGGCCGGCGCTTTCTGCTGCACCGGGGCGGGGAATTGCTCCTGGTTCAGCAAAGTGGCAATCGACCCCACGCCGGCCACCAGGCCGCCGTAATAGTCGTTTTGCTTGAAATGGGGGGCGATCACGTCTTGCAGGATGCGTTTCGATTGCGCATCCGTCAGCACACCCTGCACGCCGCGGCCCGCTTCGATACGCAGGCGGCGCAGGGACGAGGGGTTGTCCTTCGCCACCATCAGCAGCACGCCGTCATCGACGCCCTTGCGGCCCAGCTTCCAGGCATCCGTCACGCGGATGCTGTATTGCTCGATGGCTTCCGGTTCCGTGCTCTTGACCAGCAGCACGGCGATCTGGCTGCCCGTCTTGGCTTCGTAGTCGGCCAGCACGCCTTCCAGCGCCGCCTTTTGCTTGGCGTCGAGCATGCCGGCGTTGTCCGTCACGCGCGCCGCCAGCGGCGGCACGGGCTGCAAGCCCTGTGCGCCAGCTGGCGCCATCGTCCACAGCAGCAGCGCCGTCGCCAGCGCCGCGAGGTAGGACCAGGCTTTCATCTTATTTGCCAAAGTTGACGGTCGGTGCGGTCGAGATGGCTTTTTCGTTTTCCACCGTGAACGATGGCTTGACCTTGTAGCCGAAGACCATGGCCGTCAGGTTGTTCGGGAAGCTGCGCGCATGCACGTTGTAATCCTGCACGGCCACGATGTAGCGCTGGCGCGCCACGGTGATGCGGTTTTCCGTGCCTTCCAGCTGCGATTGCAGGTCGCGGAAGCTGGTGTCGGCCTTCAGGTCCGGGTATTTCTCGGACACCACCATCAGGCGCGACAGGGCCGACGACAGCTGGCCCTGCACTTGCTGGAATTTCTCGAATGCGGCCGGATCGTTCAGCACTTCGGGCGTGATCTGGAAACTGGTGGCGGCGGCGCGCGCCTTGGTCACCGCTTCCAGGGTTTCGCGCTCGTGCGTGGCATAGCCCTTGACGGTGTTGACCAGGTTGGGGATCAGGTCGGCGCGGCGCTGGTACTGGTTGACCACTTCGCCCCAGGCGGCCTTGGTGGCTTCATCCTTGCTCTGGAAGTCGTTGTAACCGCAGCCCGTCAGGACGCCGGCCAGGACGGTGACGCTCAGCGCCAGGCGCAGCCATTTGGTGAATTGATTGGTGATTTGCATGATGGGTTCCGTGCCGAGTAAAAGGGATGCGGCAAATATACCTGAAACGGCCCGCCATGTCGGTTTAATCAGCGCCGGTCGCCGCCTCCGCCTGCCTTCGCAACCCCGCGCCGCGTTACAATACGGGGTTTGCAACTGAATATAGAGAAGGTGTGCCGTGAATTTCATCAATAAATTATCCGCCGCGTGGACGGCCAATAATTCCCTGCTGTGCGTGGGCCTGGACCCCGACCTGGCGAAACTGCCGGCCGAACTGCGCGACCTGCCTGATGGAATCACTACCTTTTGCACGCGCATCATCGACGCCACGGCCGACCTGGCCTGCGCCTTCAAGCCGCAGATCGCCTATTTTGCCGCGCTGGGCGCGGAAAAGCAGCTGGAAGACATCTGCCGCTATGTGCGTGAACACTATCCGCACATCCCGCTGATCCTCGACGCGAAACGGGGCGACATCGGCGCGACGGCCACGCAGTACGCGCGCGAAGCGTTCGAGCGCTACGGCGCCGACGCCGTCACCGTGAACCCCTACATGGGCGAGGATTCGCTCGACCCCTATCTGGCGTGGAAAGACCGCGGCGTGATTATCCTGTGCCGCACCTCGAACCCGGGCGGCTCGGACCTGCAATTCCTGAATACGGACGGCGAACCTCTGTACCAGCGCGTGGCGCGCCTGGTGGCCGAGAAATGGAACAAGAATGGCCAGTGCGCGCTTGTCGTCGGCGCCACCTTCCCTGAAGAACTGGCGCAAGTGCGCGCCATCGTCGGCGACATGCCGCTGCTGGTGCCCGGCATCGGCGCCCAGGGCGGAGACATCGCGGCGACAGTTGGCGCGGGCCAGACGGCGAACGGCATGGGCATGATGATTAGCTCGTCGCGCGCCATCATCTACGCCACGCCGCAAGCGGGCGAAGATTTCGCCGACGCGGCGCGCCGCGTGGCGATTGAAACGCGCGATGCGATCAATCAGCATCGTTCGGTTTAAACATCACCCATAAAAAATGTAGGTCGGGTTAGGCCAGAGGCCGTAACCCGACAACACCGGTAACGTCAACAATGTTGTCGGATTACGCGGGTCTTCGGCCCGCTAATCCGACCTACCCGACTCGCGCCCTCTTTCAGTCGCGCATGGGCGCCACCATCTCCGCGTAGTCGTACAGCTCGCCCAGAATCTCCTCGCCCCGCTCATCGACCGATTCCGACAGCACGTCGATTTCCGTAAACAACATTTCGATGGTGCGGGCGCCGCCGTCACCGTCGAACAGGCGGGCGGCGCGGTGCTGTTCCCAGCGCAGGCTTTCCGCTTCGCTCAGGGTTTGCGGGAAATTGCGGGCGCGGTAGCGGAACAGCAGTTCCTGCAGGCGCTCGTCGGCAAACGAGGGGCGGGCCGTGGCCAGCTTGGCCGGCGTGTCGCGGCGCAAGGATTCGAGCAGACGGCGGTCGTCGTTGCTGACGAAACCATTGTACAAATCCTCATCCACGTCCAGCGCGGCGTTCGCGCCCGGACGCTGGAACACTTCGGCCCAGATCGCATCCATGTTCGGCGCCGTCGCGGCCAGTTGCGCGTTGACCTTCGCCGCGTCCAGATCGATGCCCCATTGCGCGGCCATGGCCGGCGACAGGGTTTTTAAATTACCCACCAGCATGGGCGACTTGTTCAGGTGCACGCTTTTCACGGGCAGGCGCGTCATGCCTTCCGGCATGGCTTCCTTGCGCGTAAACAAACGCGTGCGGATGGTGTCGGCGTCCAGCGCGAACAGTTCGCGCGGATCGTAGGCGCAATCCCAGACGAGGATTTCATTTTTATTGCTCGGATGCGTGGCCAGCGGCCAGACGACGCCCAGGCAGCCCCGTTCGGCGGGGAACATGCCCGACACGTGCAGGAAGGGCTGGCGCTCGGCGGCGGCCAGGTGCATGCCCATTTCGCTGGCGACCCGGTCCTTCTTGTGCAGGGCCAGGCAGAATTCGAACAGTTTCGGCTGCTTTTCGCGGATCAGGCGCGCCAGGGCGATGGTGGCGCGCACGTCGGACAGCGCATCGTGCGCCGCTTCGTGGGCCAGGCCATTGGCCTTGCTCAGGTGTTCCAGTCTAAAACTGGTTTGGCCATCGTCGCGCTTCGGCCATTGCATGCCTTCCGGGCGCAGCGCGTGCGTCATGCGCACCACGTCGAGGATGTCCCAGCGGCCGCAATGGTTCTTCCATTCGCGCGCATACGGGTCGATCAGATTGCGCCAGAACAGGAAACGCGTGACTTCATCGTCGAAACGGATGGTGTTGTAGCCCACGCCGATGGTGCCCGGCTCCGAAAAGGCCGCTTCGATGGTGGCGGCGAACTGGTGTTCGGGCACGCCCAGCTGCAAGCACTGTTGCGGCGTGATGCCGGTGATCAGGCACGATTGCGGGTCGGGCAGGAAATCATTGGCAGGTTGGCAATACAGCATGATCGGCTCGCCGATCTCGTTGAGGTCGGCATCCGTGCGGATGGCGGCGAACTGGGCCGGGCGGTCGCGGCGCGGCTGGGCGCCAAAGGTTTCGTAGTCGTGCCAAAGAAAGGTCTGGTTAGTCATTGATGGTCGTTGCTTGATTGGTTATCCGGGCCGCTAAAAGCGGCCGCTGCTACAGTTTTCTGAAAACCTGCCGATACTACACGAGAGGATGGTCATCATCGCGTTTCCCGCATGGTGGCATACATTGTCCGTTCAAGGAGGTCTATCGTGTCAATTCCCATCGCCGCAAGCGGCAATTCCAACCCTTCCGTGACTTCCGTCAGTACGGGCGTTGCCGGCAAGGACGATAAAGTCCAGCAAAAGGACGGCATCAACGCTGAAATGAGCGTGAATGACCGCACCAAGCTGCAATTGAACGCTTCCATCATGCAGGCGTCGCTGAATGTGTCCATCGGTTCCGAGAACGAGCCGCTGGCGCTGCTGTACAAGACGGCCATCACCAACATCAATGAAGCGCTGAAGAGCCAGTACGGCGACGATGCGATCCAGAACGCGGCGTCGCAGGATAACAGCGCCGAAGCGACGGCGAGCCGCATTGTATCGCTGTCGACGGGTTTTTTTGACGCCTACAAGAAGCAAAATCCCGGCATGGACGACGATACGGCCCTGACCAAGTTCATGGACACCATCAGCGGCGGCATGGAGAAAGGTTTCAAGGAAGCGCGCGATATCCTGGAGGGCTTGAAAGTGCTGGGTGGCGATATCGCTGGCAATATCGACAAGACGTATGAGCTGGTGCAGAAGGGCTATGCGGATTTCATCGCCGCGCACAGCAGCAAGAAGGATGACGCCGCCAAGCCGGATGCAAGCAAGCCGGCCGACAGCAAGGCTGCCTGATCTATAGCATGACCCGGTTGCGTCCGCCTGCCTTCGCGCGGTAAAGGGCCGCGTCGGCGGCCGCGATCAGCGCCTCGTCGTCCTGTTCGGCCGCCAGGCTGGCCACGCCGAAGGAACCCGTGATGTGCGGCAGCGCGCTGCGCATGTCGGCGAAGATGACGGCCAGCTGCATGCGCTCGCACAGGCGCTCGGCCACCCGCAGGGCCACGTGTTCGTTGGTATCGGGCAAGATCACCATCATTTCCTCGCCACCATAGCGCACGGCAAAATCCGTGGGCCGCAGGGCCGCGCCCAGCACTTGCGCGGCGATGCGCAGCGCCTGGTCGCCCGCCTGGTGGCCGTGCGTGTCGTTGAAACGCTTGAAATGGTCGAGGTCTATCATCACCAGCGACAGCGGCGAGCCGCTGGCGTGGGCCGTGACGATCATGTTAGGCAGCAGATCCGTCAGCCAGGCGCGGTTGTACAGGCCCGTCAGGCTGTCGACCATCGATAGTTGGCGGTAGAATTCGCCCAGTTTCTGGCGCCGGCGCAGCAGGGCATTCGCGGCGCGGATGCGGAAGGACAGCAGCCGCAGCAGGTTGCGCGCCAGGCCGTTCGACTGCTCGATCAATTCCCAGACGACGGCCGCGTCGATTACCAGCAAGTCGGTTTCTTCCAAGGCGGAAATGGCGGCCAGGTTGCTCGCTTCATCGAGCACCGATTGTTCGCCCACGCTTTCGCCGGGCAAGACCTTGCTGACGGTGCCGTCATCCATGCCCGTGTGGGTGTCGGCGGCCACGGCCAGCGAACCGCGCAGGACGATGTACAGGCTGGCGCCTTGCGTGTCGGAAATAGCTTCGCCCGCTTCGAGGCGCATGACGGGGCAGGGCGCCAGCATGGCGGCCGTCTGGCTATCCGCCCCATCGCGAAATAGCTGTAAATCGCCGATGTTGCAGCCTGAAGCGCCGAAGTTGCCGATCTGTTCCACAATCACACTTTCAAAAAGCCGGCGCGCGAGCAGGGAGCCGGTCACTTCATGATAGCGTAAAGCGGCCTTGGCCGTAACGGCAACGCCTTGCTTGATGTCACTTACTGTGAGAAATACGACAATTATTTCATTGCCGCGTTAATACGCTGGAATGCTTGTGGTTTTATTATTGAAGTTGCCGCGTGCAAAAGGCGGGCCAGATGTGCAAAGGCAGCCTTGAACGGCTGCCTCAGTCTCTGGAAATCTTGCAGGTGGGGAATTACTCGGCGGTTTCTTCCGCTTCGGCCGTATCGATCACGGCATTCTTGCCGGTGGCGTGGCGCTTGCTGTCTTGCAGGCGGCCCAGGGCGCTATCGATGGCGCGTTTCAGTTTATCGGTGGCGCCGGCAACGGATTGATGCACGGTGGCGTTCTGTTCGGTCACGGCGATCGGTTGATAGCCAGCAACGCGTGCTTCCATGACGCAGCGGATATCGTCGGCGCCGCCTTTCGGGCCATTCGTGTCGCTGATGTGGACTTCGATGCGGGTCAGGTTGTCGCGGAAGCGGTTCAGTGCGCTTTCAAGTACGGATTGCACATGTTCGTTCAGTCCAGCGGTGTTGGCGATGGTGCTGTCGGTATGAATATTGATTTGCATATGCTTACTCCTGTCAATTCAAAAAAAACCCATCTCAGGCGCGCTGCGGCCTGGTTGCTGCCTCATGCACATGACCTCTGTGCATGGAACTTATCTTACTCCTCTTTCCAGTATTTCAAGAGGGTGCGCACGATTAAGATGAGCTTAACCCTTCAGTCAGGTCAAGTTTCCACCACGAAATGATTTTTCAGCCATTGATGAGTCCAGCCGCGATATTGATCGACAGCCCCAGCACGACCAGATTGAAGAAAAAGCTCAGCACGGATTGCCCCAGCACGATCTGCCGCATCGTGCGCGTCTGCACGGAAACGTCCGACGTTTGCACGGCCACGGCGATGGTGATGGCGAAATACAGAAAATCCCAGTAATCGGGGTTTTGCTCGTCGTCGGGAAACTTCAGCGGGCGCAGTGCGGGATCGGCCTGGTAATACAGGTGGGCATAGTGGAAGCAGAACAGGGTGCCGACGAGGAACCAGGAGCCGACCAGGGTGAGGATCGTCAGGCCATAATGCAGCGCGCGCTCGTCCGGCGCCATGTCTTTCATCGAGGACAGCTGCGAGACGATGGCCACCAGGCTCATCACGGAAGCGACGGACAGGGCCGACAATACCGTTGCCGCCCGCTCATCCTGGCGCGCCGCCATGGCTTTCACTTTGTGATGGTTGGCGCGCATCATCATCCAGGCCATCGTCGCCAGGTAAAACCAGACGGCCACGTTCCACGCCGCCAGCAAACGCGTCATCTGTTGCCAGGACGAGGGCAGCAGCAGGCCGGCTGCCACGCCGATGGCCGTGGCCATGCTCAGGTGGGGGCGGCTGCGGATGAAGCTGCGAAACGGAAGCGTGATTTTCATGGTGCGGCTTGGTCAGTGGCGATAGCGCATCTTAGACCTTATGGGCTGGCCGTGGTGGCCATCCTGGCGGCCGCTTCCTTCTCGTGGTGGGGGAAGCGGTCCATGCGCGACAGCACGGGGAACAGCACGGCCCAGATGCCCGTCACGGCCAGGGTGGCGGCGCCGCCGAAGAGCACGGCGCGCACGAGGCCGAACCAGCCGGCCGTCAGGCCCGATTCGAATTCGCCCAGCTCGTTCGAGGCGCCAATGAAGACGGCGTTCACGGCGCTGACCCGGCCGCGGATCTCGTCGGGCGTTTCGAACTGCACCAGCAGGTGGCGGATGTAGACGCTGACCATGTCGCCGGCGCCCATCAGGAACAGCGCCACCAGGGCCAGCGGGAAATAACTGGTGCTGCCCAGCACCAGGGTACCCAGGCCGAAGACGGCCACGCCGCCGAACATCCAGGCGCCCACGCGGCGCGTGATGGGGAAGATGGCCAGCGCGATCGAGCACAGGGCCGCGCCTGCTCCGGGCGCCGTGCGCAGCAAGCCCAGGCCGCTGGGGCCGATATGCAGCACGTCATGCGCGAGCGCCGGCAGCAGGGCCGTGGCGCCGCCGAACAGCACGGCAAACAGGTCGAGTGAAATGGCGCCCAGCACGATGGGTTTCGACCAGACGAAGCGCAAGCCTTCGAGCAGGGTATGCCAGCTGACGGGCTCGCGTTTCACCACTTGCGGCGCCGGCGTGGTGGCGCGCATCAGCAGGACGGACACGACCAGCAGCGCGGACGAGATCAAATACACCACCTTGGGACCGAAGTAATACAGCAAGCCGCCCAGGGTAGGCCCCAGAATGATGGCCACGTGCGAACTCGACGAGCTGAGCGCGACGGCGCGGCTGAAGTGTTGCGTAGGCACCATGTTCACCAGCACGGCTTGCGTGGCCGGCATCATGAAGGCGCGCGCGCTGCCGAACAGCACCAGCACGGCAAACACGGGCCAGACGATGGACAGTCCGCTCAGGGTAAAGGCCAGCAGGGCCAGCGCGCACGCCAGTTGCGCCGCCAGGCACCAGGCGATGATGTTGCGGCGGTTGTAGCGGTCGGCCACGTGGCCGGCCGGCAAAATCAAGACGAGGAAGGGGGCGAACTGGGCCAGGCCGATCAGGCCCAGGTCGAACAGGCTGCCCGTGATCTGGTACACCTGCCAGCCGATGGCCACGCTTTGCATCTGTACGGCCACGGTGCCCAGCACGCGGGCGGAAAGATAAAAGGCGAAGTTGCGGTGACGCAGAATACTGAAGCCGTTGCCGGCAGAGGCGAGAGACATGACATTTCCAGGGAGCAGCGGGATGGAGCGGTGGCGGCAGCGGGCGCCGCACCAGCCGCACCCCGCTGTCTGGAAGGTGGCGCTTACTTGGCCAGGTCGGCTTCCGTGGTGAAGGCGTCCGCGTAAAACTCGTCGGCTGGCAGTTGGCACAGTTGCACGAAATCGCGGTTGGCCGATTCGACGACGATGGGCGCGCCGCAGGCATACACCTGATACGCGGACATGTCCGGCAAGTCGGCGATGACGGCCTGGTGCACGAAGCCCGTGCGGCCTTCCCACGCGTCTTCCGGCAAGGCGTCCGAGACGACAGGCACATAGGTGAACTGCGGCAAGTCGGCGGCCCACTGGCGGCACAGCGCATCCATGTACAGGTCGTGCGGACGGCGGCCGCCCCAGTACAGGGTGATCGGGCGCGGCGATTGCTCGTTGATCATGTGCTCGACGATGGCTTTCAACGGGGCAAAGCCGGTGCCCGAGGCCAGCAGCACGATGGGCTTGTCGCTGTCTTCACGCAGGAAGAAGGTGCCCATCGGGCCTTCGAAGCGCAGGATGTCGCGCTCTTTCATGCTGCCAAACACCTGGTCCGTGAACAGGCCGCCCGGCATGTGGCGGATGTGCAGGCTGACCGGGCCGCCTTCGACTGGCGCGCTGGCCATGCTGTAGCTGCGGCGCTTGTTGTCGCGCAGCATGATTTCGATATACTGTCCGGCGCGGTAGTGCAGGCGCTCGCTGGCCGGCAATTGCAGGGTCAGCACGACGACGTCGGGAGCGACTTTCTCGATGGTGGTCACGCGCGACGGCATTTTCTTGATCGGGTAGTCGCTGCTGCCCGCCACTTCGCGCGCCTGCACCACGAGGTCGCCCTGGGGCACGGCGCAGCACAGCAGCGAGTAGCCGGCGGCCGCTTCATCTTCCGTCAGGGAGCGGGCCTGGTATGGCTTATGCTGTACGTTGCCGGAGACGATCTTGCCCTTGCAGGAACTGCAGGCGCCGCTCTTGCAGCTGTACGGCAGGCCGACGCCGGCGCGTATCGCTGCCGACAGGACGGTTTCGTCCGCTTCGCAGCTGAATTGGTGGCCGCTGGGCTGAACAGTAATTTGAAAAGTCATACAATCCTTGAGATGAAAAATATGTTAATGCACTCTTTGCGCAAGCCGTCAGGCTTGCCGCGCTTGCTGATCCTGGGCTGCGGCGACGTCGGCATGCGGCTGCTGCCGCAGCTAGCGGCGCGTTTTCGCGTCTTTGCCGTCACCAGCCAGCCGGCGCGCTGCGCGCAGTTGCGGGAAGCCGGCGCCGTGCCCATCGTGGCCAACCTCGACGACCGCGCCAGCCTGAAACGGCTGGCGGGACTGGCGACGATGATCGTGCACCTGGCGCCGCCCCGGTCGTCGGGCTTGCTGGACCAGCGCACGCGCAATCTGGCCGCCATTTTACCCGAGCATGCCCGCATGGTGTATGTGAGCACCAGCGGCGTGTATGGCGATTGCGCCGGTGCCTGGGTCGATGAAACACGGCCGACGGCGCCGGCCAATGCGCGCGCGAAGCGGCGCGTCGACGCGGAACAGGTCTTGCGCGGCTGGGGCGCGCGCCGCGGCGCCAGGGTGGCCATCCTGCGTGTGCCCGGCATTTATGCGGACGACCGCCTGCCTTTGAAGCGCTTGCGCGAAGGCACGCCGGCCCTGGCTGCGGGCGACGATGTGTACACCAACCATATCCATGCCGACGACCTGGCGCGCATCATCGAGCGGGCCCTGTGGCGGGGCAAGCCGGGACGCGTGTATCACGCCAGCGATGACAGCGAACTCAAGATGGCCGAGTATTTCGACGCCGTGGCCGACACGTTCGGCCTGCCACGTCCGCCGCGCCTGCCGCGTGCCGAGCTGCGGCAAGTGGTTACGCCGATGCTGCTGTCGTTCATGTCCGAGTCGCGCCGCCTGCACAATGCGCGCCTCAAACGCGAGCTGGGCGTGCGCCTGCGCTACGCGCGCGTGGCCGATGCCTTGCAGTCGCTGTCAGCCGATGGCGCCGGCATCGGGTAAAATGGCCGGTTATCTGCGCACTTTGCTGGGCCGGCGCGCAGCGCGCCGTTCCCGCGCTGCGCCACTCACTTAAGGAATACCGCATGAGCACCCTCACTTACGAAGAATACCTGGACGAGGTCACCACCGTCCTGACGGAACTGTACGACCTCGACGACGAGGCCGCCATCAAGCTGGTGGTGGCGGCGCAGGACGCCGAATTTTTTGTCCCGCACGATGCGCATGAAGAAATGCGTACCGCCGAGCAAGCCAAGAAAGATGCGGTCACCCTGTTCGAGCGCAAACAGAATCGCCAGCAAACGCAGGAAAAACAGCAGCAGCGCGTGCGCCAGCAAAAGAAGTAAGGATGGGGCAGTACGGGCTTCGGCGCAACGCCGGGGCCTTGCCATTTGATGCAGCGCAAACGTGCCATGGCGCGCTGGCGATATGGTGAGCGATGTCGTCACGCGTCTGGGCTCTTGTGGCGAGCTCTGCAGAGCGTGACGCTGTTTCCCGTCAGCAGGAGCGAGCCATGCGAGCGACGAGTCATCCCAGCAAGGAACAGGTGCGCGCCTATATGCGCAGGCGTGAACACGCGCTGCAGCCGCCGCCACCACCCGATGAAATTCGCCGGCAACTGGCCTGGTGCCGTGTGGACGATGCCGGATGCACTTGCGTTCCGGCCACTCCGGCCGGCGTGGCCGTGCAAGGCTGGCATTTATCCGCGGAAATGGCCCGCCTGAGCACCCTCATGGCGATAGCCTGGCTCATGCATAGCGGTGTTGCTCATCGTAAAAACTGATGACGTGCAGCAAACTTTCCCGATTTGAGTTATCCTCTAGCACATTCCAGGTGCGTCAATTCTCTTCAATTATCACAATTTTGCTTTAAGTTACGCAAAAATCAACAATAGCGTGTATTATATTGTTTGCGGCGTAAAAGCCGCATAAGTGATGGCGCTTTTTAGTGTGTTTACCCTGAATTATTGCAGAAGAGACATTCGGTTTCTTATTGCTCTAATACAACAAGTACGGATTTTTGATCATGTCTCTCAAACAAATTACCTCTTTGCCTACCTACAACCCGAATCGCGTCCTCGACGCGATCATCGACAAGCTGCAACTGAAAAATGATGCCGCCTTGTCGCGAGCTCTGGAAGTGGCGCCACCGGTCATCAGCAAGATTCGTCACAATACCTTGCCGATCGGCGCCACGATCCTTATCCGCATGCATGAAATCAGCGATTTCAGCATTCGTGAATTGCGCGAGTTGATGGCTGCCTAAGAGCGCCTGACAGACGGCAAACTGAGAGGTGCCGTCTGGGTAAGTCAGGCTTGCCGCGTGCGGCAGCCACATCTGTTTTCCGCTTTTCTATTGCGCGTCGCGGTTCAGTACCGGACGATCGACATAGAAACGCCCCATTTCCTGGCCAGTCGAGGACGACTTGACCACCGCTGCCGTCAATGAGGCTGGTGCGCTGGAAAATGCGGTGCTGGCAAGCCCGGTCGCGCGGCCCGAATACGCCGTCGCCTGTACCGCCGCACTCGAAAACGCCGTCTGCACGGCCCGGCCCGAGTAAGCCGTCGCCTGTACCGCCGCACTGGAAAATGCTGTTTGCACAGCCCGTCCTGAATACGCCGCTTGTATCGCCCGTCCCGAATACGCCGCCTGTACCGCACGCCCCGAATACGCCGTTTCTGCGCGGATATAATCTTCCCCGAACGTTTGCTCATACAATTGCTTCATGCGCTCGCCCACGCGGTGGTGCGCCGCTTCGTCGTCTTCGCCGCGCAAGCCGATGTACGGGAAGTGGTGGAGGAAGTAGCCGAACACCTGTTCGCAGTCCGCCGCATATTTCAGGGTGTCGAGGATGTGGTAGTGCCAGAAGGTATCGACGTCCATCAGCGGTGCCGTCTCTTCTTGTGGAAATTGTTTCATCAGGATCAGGAAGCGGCGGTATTCGAATTCCACCGCATTCGCCTTCTCCAGGCTCCATCCTTCGCCTGACTCACGGTGCATCAGCTTGACCTTGATCGCGTCCAAATTCAAATCTGCAATTGCCTTGAAACTGTCGTTCGTATCCATGAATGTCCTTTTGTAAAGAGCGTTGTGGGAAATACGGTGAAGCAAGGGAAAGCGGCGGCTGTGTACTCCTGGCAAGTGGTCGAGGAATGCCTGGCCCATGGCGGGCGGGCACGCTGAGTTGTTCTACATCAATATTGCATCTAATTACGAAATATGCAAGCTGAGCTTGCTTCATGCGGGCGCGCGCCTGTCAGCTGCTGGCCCGGCTTTCTTCCTGGTAGGGAAAGGCGGTGGCGTCCGCGCCCAGCGGCACGCTGACGTGCACGCTCATGCCGGCGCCGGGGCTGCTTTCGATGTAAAAAGTGCCGCCCAGCAATTTTATGCGTTCCTCGATGCCCACCAGGCCAAACGAGCCCAGCTTGTTGCGCCCGTCGATGGCCGCGCCCACGCCGTTGTCGCTGATGCTCATGGACACCGTATCGCGGCACTTTTCCAGCGTGACTTGCACGCGGCTGGCATTCGCATGCTGGGAAATATTGCTGAGCGACTCTTGCAGGATGCGGAACAGGGCCGTCGCGCATTGATCGCTGAGGCAAATGTCATCATGGCTTTCGTTCACTTCGCAAGCGATGCCCGTGCGCTGGCGAAATTGCGCCACCTGCCACTCGACGGCCGCATTCACGCCCAGGTCCAGCACGGTAGGGCGCAAGTCGTTGATGATTTGCCGCACGCTCTTGATGGTGGCGTCGATCTGTTCCAGGGTCGAGCGGGCGCGGGCGTTCAGGCGCGGATGGCGGCGCTGCGTGCGCGAGGCCAGCATGTCGGCGTCGATGCGCAGCACCAGCAGGTTCTGTCCCAGGTCGTCGTGGATTTCGCGCGCGATGCGCTTGCGCTCTTCTTCCTTGATCTGGTCGGCGTGGGCCGCCAGCCGGCGCAGTTTCTGGTGCGACAGCTGCAGGCGGATCTGGCTGGCGCGCAATTCCTCTGTCATGCCCGTCGCCATCTGGATGGCGCGCCGGCGCGACGACGCCAGCGTGTGGAACAGCATATACAGCAGCATGGTGCTGGCACAGCCGATCAGCAGGGCCAGCCACGGCAGGAAGGCGTCGAAGCGTGAATACAGGTCGCTCTTGCGCACGCTGAACAGCGCTTGCCAGGCGCGGCCATTGTGTTCGATCAGCATCGTACTGCTCAGATAGCGGCCCGAGCTGCCGGGCTGCCACCATGGCGCATGCATGCCCGCCGCCGTGCTGTCGAATATGGGGCGCATGTCGTGCGGCAACTGCAGCGGCAAGTCCGGCCGTTCCGGCGCCTGCGGGCCGATATCGAACACGGTCAGGCGGACGTTGCGTACCGGCATGTCGGCCAGGGCGCTGCGCATCATCGACACCAGATCGTAGCCAATGCCGACGGAACCCTGGTAAGCGGCGCGCCGCTGCTCCACCGTAGCGACCGGCATGCCGAAGCGGTACACGGGCAGGCGCATGGCCATGGCCGTCAATTGGGGGCGGCCGTCCATCGGCACGGGCATGCCGGAATTGCTGACGTTCCCGGAATCGCGCGACTGCGCCAGCGTTTCGGCGATCAGGGGGCGCGAGGCGATGTCATAGCCATACTTATCCGGGGCGCTGGCGATCGGTTCGACGTAGACGAGCACGGAATAATGGGCGCGTGGGGCTGGCGGATGGATGGCAAACGCCGGATAGCCGTCGCGCCCGGGTGGATAGTCGTGTTGCATGGCCGCTTCGAAGGCGGCGCGCTGCGTCTCGTCGAGTTCCTGGCTGTAATTGAGATTCATCACGCCCGGATAGTTCTGTTGCAGGGCGAGGTTTGCCACGTAGCGGTGAAATTGCTCGCGGCTCACGTGCGCATTGGCGTGGAACAGGCTGGCGGTGCCGCGCAGCAGGTTGGCATACGATTTGGTGCGTGATTCGATGCTTTTCTGGGTATTGCGCGCCAGATTGTTGAACTGTTCGCTGGCATCGCTTTCGATCGACAGCGAGGCTGCCATATAGAACAACAGGCCCACCATCATCGACATCACAAAGCCGAGCAGCCACAGCGGTCTTTTTTCAACAGATAAGGGGTGTTCGCCGGCAGTAGAAGACATCGCCATCCGCATCAGGAAGAGGAATCGGTGCCGCCTGGGCGGCGGAGGCTGGACTGCGTTGTAGAAGCGCCATCGACATTGTAAATTGCTCAATAGCTGCCTAATATACAAAATTATCGTGAATATAGTCAACTGGCAATATTCTCAGGTGATATATATGGTTGAAACGAAAAAAACCGCCGCAGCGGTTTTTTTGGGTGAGGGGCATGCGCACCTTACTTGGCGGGCTGCCAGCTGTCTTTCAGGGTGACGATGCGGTTGAAGACGGGCTTGCCAGGCTGGCTGTCCACGCGGTCGGCCGCAAAGTAGCCGTGGCGCTCGAACTGGAAGCGCTGTTCCGGCTGGGCCAGTTCCGCACCCGGTTCCAGCCACGCTTGCACCACTTCCTTGGCCAGCGGATTCAGTGCCAGCTTGAAGTCCTTGCCGCCCGCGTCCGGCTGCGGGTCGGTAAACAGGCGGTCGTACAGGCGCACTTCGGCGGGAATGGCCGTCGGCGCGCTGACCCAGTGCATATTGCCCTTGACCTTGTAATTGGCGCTGCCTTCCGTGCCCGACTTGCTGTCCGGGAAGTAGGTGCAATGCACGGCGATGACCTTGCCGTTTTCATCCTTGTCAAAGCCCGTGCACTCGATCACGTAGCCGTAGCGCAGGCGAACCTTGCTGCCCGGCTTGTCGTCGATCGGCGGATACAAACGGAAATAGCCTTTATTTGGCACTTCCATGAAGTCGTCTTCCTCGATCCACAGCTCGCGCGAGATGGGGAAGGTGCGCAGGCCGCGCTCGGGGAAGTGCGGGTGCACGGGCGCCGTGCATTCCACACTCTCGTTTTCAGGGAAATTGTCGATGATCAGTTTCAATGGACGCAGCACGGCCACCGTGCGCGGCGCTTTCGGGTCCAGATCTTCGCGCAAACAGCCTTCGAGCACGCTGTAGTCGATCCAGCCGTCGGACTTGGTTACGCCCGTGCGTTCGCACATCAATTGAATCGCTTCCGGCGTGTAGCCGCGGCGGCGCATGCCCACCAGGGTCGGCATGCGCGGGTCGTCCCAGCCATCGACGATTTTTTCTTCCACCAGCTGGCGCAGCTTGCGCTTGCTGGTGACGATGTAGGTCAGGTTCAGGCGCGAGAATTCGAACTGGTGCGGCACCGGCTTGGCAAAGAAGCCGCCGGCCGACAGGGTTTCCAGCAGCCAGTCATAGAACGGACGGTGATCCTGGAATTCCAGCGTGCAGATCGAATGCGTGATGTTTTCCAGCGCATCCGAGATCGGGTGCGTGTAGTCGTACATCGGATAGATGCACCAGGCGTCGCCCGTGCGGTGGTGATGCGCGTGGCGGATGCGGTAGATGGCCGGGTCGCGCAAGTTCATGTTCGGCGAACTCATGGCATCTTCGCTCATCTTCGCGCGCAGGATGTGTTCGCCATCCTTGAACTGGCCCGCCTTCATGGCGCGGAACAGGGCCAGCGATTCGTCGCGCGGACGGTCGCGGAACGGCGAATTCTTGCCGGCCTGGCCGAAATTGCCGCGGTTGGCGGCCATGTCTTCGGCGCTCTGGCTGTCCACATAGGCGAAGCCGGCCGTGATCAGGTACTCGGCCATCGCGTACAGCTGGTCGAAATAGTCGCTCGCGTAATGCAGGTGGCTCTGGCCATCGGCCTGCTTTGGCTCCCAGTCAAAGCCCAGCCATTTCACGCTGTCCATGATGGTGTCGACGTATTCCTGCTCTTCCTTCGCCGGATTGGTATCGTCGAAGCGCAGGTTGCACTGGCCGGCGTAATCGCGCGCCAGGCCGAAGTTGACGCAGATCGACTTGGCGTGGCCCACGTGCAGGTAGCCGTTCGGCTCCGGCGGGAAACGCGTGATCACCTGGGGCAGGCCGGGACGCACGTGGGCGCCGGCGGCCAGGTCGGCTTCGATGATGTTACGCAAGAAATTGGGCGCCAGCGCTGGCGCGGCGGTATTCGGTTTATCGTTGCTCATTGATCAATGCGGAAGAGTGACAGTAAAAAGCATTTTACCGTACCGCAAGCGCTTTATAAGCACGTATTTGGCCCCATTTCCCAGCATGCAAGCGACGCCGACGCCGTTCTATAGGATAATTCGCCTTTAATTAGTAGAAAAACGTGACCCCGGAGCCTTTTATGGAAAATTTATATAACGTCCTCGGTGTCGCGCCCAATGCCAGCGACGATGAAATCAAGAAGGTTTACCGTTCGCTGGCCATGCGCTTCCACCCCGACCGCAACCAGGCTCCCGGCGCCGAGGCGCGCTTCAAGAGCGTGACCAAGGCGTATGAAATCCTGGCCGACCCGGCCAAGCGCGCCGAATACGACCAGAGCGTGAACCACCGCATCATCATCGACCCGGAAGCGGAAGCCTATGCCCTGTGGTGCGGCGTGTTCCGCCTGCACGGCACGGTACTGCCGGCAGACTAAGCCTGCCGGCGGCCGCCCGGCCAGCCCGAATGATTTGAAAAACAACAACAACGGCGCTTTTATCAGCGCCGCGCATCACATTGGAAAGCACAGCATGAGAAGAGTACACCCTGAATTCGCGTACCAGTCGCGCGAGCTGGAAGGCCAGATCGAAGGCATCCTCGGCGACCCGCCGAACCGCAAGAACTACAAGAGCATGGTCGATGCATTGGTCGGCGAATACGCGAGCGGCGGCGGCATCGAAGACGTGAACATGCTGGCCTTCGCGCTGGTCGACCACATCACCTTCAGCGACCCGAAAGGCTTGCTGGCCGAAAGCGAAGACTACGAATTCGGCGATACGGCCCGCGTGTTTTCCATGGCCGCGTGCGCCGCGCCGGAAGCGGCCAAGATGTACGCCGCCATCGAAGAGAGCTTCCCCGACCTGGCGCGCCAGGCCATCATCACGGCTTTCCTGCACAAGAACTCGCGCCTGTGGGACGACGACGACCAGTCGCTCGACCAGCTGGCCGCCAATGACGACGGCGACGACGATCACGACGAAGACGAAGCCACCGACGATTTCGCCCAGATGTTTGACCAGGATGGAGATGACCATGGCCGATAACACGGAACAAAAGAGTAACCTGCCTGCGCTGACGAAGCAGGTCACGGAATTGGTGCTGTCCGGTTCGCTGGGCCACGCCGAGCAGGCGTTTGCCGATGCGGCCGACCAGTATGGCGATCTGGCCGTGGTGGAAGTGCTGAGCGCCATCCCGCCGCAGGTGACGGCCCTGCACCTGGCCGGCTTTGATGGCGGCAAGATGTCGCTGGCCACCCTGCTGGTGCCGCCGAAGGCCTGGGCCGACAGCCTGGCCTTCATCGCCGCCACCTGGAGCGACGACCAGATCGAGGATGATCCGGAACGCATCGCCGAGTCGCTGTTCGCGCACATCCACGGCGTGGTGTTTTCCACCGACGACGCCGAGCGCCGCCGCGAGCTGCTGCTGGAAGCATCGGCCACCGACTGGGGCGCCACGGCGTTCGCCATTTTGTTCTCGATGGCGCCGAAGGAAATCCTCGAAGTGGCGGGCGAAATCGTCATCAAGGGACCGTACGTGACGGGCGTGACCTCGTCCGACAACGACGTCGTGCCGCTGGCCATCGAGCTGGCGCAAGCGAATGAAGACGGCTGGGACCGCTCGCTGTTCGAGCTGTTCCCCGACTTCCGCCACAGCGCCGACCTGGCCGACGCGGAATACTCGGACGACCCGGACGAAGAGCCGACCATGTTGCAGCGGAGCACCAAGGAATTGCTGTACCGCTTGCGCAAGCAAGTGCCGAGCACGCGCAGCGCGCCACGCTCCAGCACGCGCCGCAGCCTGGGCACCGGTATTTTCTCGTAATGAAAGCAGGGAACGTCTAATGCTGCCAGCAATTGTTGTAGAGAATCTTCCGCGCCTGGTGCGCGCCATCAAACTGTTGCCGGGCGACCCGCGCGAAGACGCGGCCCTGAACCTGGCCGACGAATTGACGGGCATCACGGCCATGGTGGCCGAGAAGTTCACGAATGAACGCACGGCCGACGGCATCCAGAAAGCGCTGTTCCTGACGGTGGGCGGCGTGTCCTTGGGCCTGGAGCAGGCCGTCACGCATGAAGGCGACCAGGCGGCCCTCGACTTCCTCGTCGAGCACGGCGCCGAGCACGCGTTCCAGGTAGGCTTTCGCCTGATCAAGGAATTGTCGCAGCTGCCCGAAGACGCCCTCGTCGGTGAATACGACCAGGACCCCGTCTACCTGCAGCGCCGCCTGCGCGAGCTGTTCATCGATATTTGCCAGGCCGACCCGAACCAGAACTGGGCCGGCTATGAAAAGTATGCCGTGCAGTTGCAACAGCGCAAGGAAGTGCAAGCCGTCGTGCGCCTGGCCGGCTGGCTGCGCCGCCATCACGACAACGGTCCCGTCAGCGACAGCGACTTGAATGCCGAGGGCGTCATCGCCCTGGCCATCATCTTTGCCATCGAAGGCGGCGGACGCATCATCGCGCGCACGGGCCAGAAGGAGTTTGAACGCTTCGTGCGTTCCGTGCGCAAGAACAAGCCCGATTTCGAGGAAGGCTGGGCCGCCCTGGTGGCCAAGGTGCCCGTGCAGCACCATCCCGTGTTGCTCGACCGCATAGAGTCGTACCGCCGCAGCTGCACCGTCGTGCATAAAATCCTCACGCGGGCCAGCATGAAGAGCCTGTTCGAGGACCTGGAAAATTATGCGGGTTCGGAGCTGGATGCGGATTATTCGTGACCTGCGACTTGACGCATGCGATTGTCGGATTACGGCCTGCGGCCTAATCCGACCTACGCCGACCTCATCGGCCTATTCTTTCTCTTCCATGGCCGCTTCCTCGGCCAGTTTTACAAATGCCGCCACCAGCGGCGACGTCTCTTCTTCCCGTAGTGCCAATAACAGACTGGTGGTCGCCTGCGGGTCGGCGATCGGGCGGTAGCACACGCCATCCATGCGGATGCGGTCGAACGAGGCGGGCAGCACGGAAATGCCGCAGCCTGCCGCCACCAGACCGATGATGGTTGACGCTTCGCCCGCTTCCTGCGCCACCTGGGGCACGAAGCCGGCCGCCTTGCACAAGCGGAAGATCTGCGGATAAATCCCCGTGCCCGCATCCTTGGGGTACATGACAAAGCCTTCGCCCGCCATGTCGGCAATGGCAATGGCCTGTTTTGCCGCCAGCGCATGGGCGACGGGCAAGACGAGGAACAGCGGATCCTGGCGCAATTGCGTCAGCTTGATATCCGATGGATACGTCGTTTCGGGCGGGCGCACGAACCCCAGGTCCATGGTGCGGCCGCTGATCGCTTCGAGCTGATGCAGGGTCGCCATTTCGTGCAGGGTCAAGGTGACGTGCGGAAACTGCTGGCGGTAGCGGTTGATGACGGTGGCAAAGTAGGGCGTGAACGGCGTGGAAAACGTAAAACCGATGCGCAATTCGCCCGCTTCGCCCCGCTGGGCCCGGCGCGCCGTGACGGCTGCCTGTTCCGACAGGGCCAGGATGCGCCGCGCATCGTCGAGGAACAGGCGGCCTGCTTCCGTCAGCCGCACGGAGCGCTTGTTGCGCTCAAACAACTGCGCACCCAATTCCGCTTCCAGCGCCTGGATCTGCTGGCTCAGCGGCGGCTGGCCGATGTGCAGGCGCTCGGCCGCGCGCGTGAAGTGCAGCTCTTCGGCGACGGCGACAAAGTAACGCAGGTGGCGCAGTTCCATATTCGTCCAGTAATCGTTTTAAAGTATGAGCTGGGCCTTGAATATATATTGGACGATATGAGTTGGCAATCCTAAGATGAAGAATCGCTCCTTCTTCGAAACACGGCCATGTCTGATTCATCGCTTGCCTTTGCCCCCGCTGCCCCATCCGCCATTCCGGTTTCTGCTCCCGTTCCCCGCAAGGCCATCGCCAAGGGTTCCATCGAATTCAAGCGCAGCAACCGCGCCCTGTTCTTCGGCGGCTTTTCCACCTTCAGCTTGCTGTATTGCATCCAGCCACTGTTCCCGCTGCTGTCGCAGCAGTTTCATCTGACGCCGGCGCAAAGCAGCTGGTCGCTCTCCGTGTCGAGCGGCTTGCTGGCCATCTCGCTGGTACTGCTCAGTGCCGTCTCGGACCGTGTCGGCCGCAAGCCCTTGATGGTGGCGTCGATGTTTTCCGCCGCGATTTTGACCATTTTGTCCGCCTTCGCGCAGGATTATGCGCAGCTGCTGGCCATCCGTGCCGCGCTGGGTGTCGCCTTGGGCGGCATGCCGGCCGTGGCCATGGCGTACCTGGGCGAGGAAATCGAGGGGCCGTCCCTGGGCTTGTCGATGGGCTTGTATATTGCGGGCAGCGCGTTTGGCGGCATGTCGGGCCGGCTGATCGCGTCCATGCTCAGCGATTTCCTGTCGTGGCGCTGGGCCCTGGGCGTGCTGGGCGTGGCCGGCGTGCTGGCCGCCATGGAATTCTGGCGCAGCCTGCCCGCATCGAAAAATTT
The DNA here is from genome assembly GCF_013372745.1 of Janthinobacterium sp. BJB401. Taxonomy (NCBI): domain Bacteria; kingdom Pseudomonadati; phylum Pseudomonadota; class Betaproteobacteria; order Burkholderiales; family Oxalobacteraceae; genus Janthinobacterium; species Janthinobacterium sp. BJB401. The sequence goes on from NZ_JABXFH010000022.1 coordinate 79,439, forward strand.
CGTGCCCAGTACCAAGGGTTGGAATGCCTTGCCGCACGCGATAAAACAGCATTTTTCCGATAAGGGCTTGCCGTGGCTGTTCTGCCTGGCGTTCGTGCTGATGGGCTGTTTCGTCAGCCTGTATAACTACATCGGCTACCGCCTGCTGGCCGCGCCCTTTGGCTTGCGCCAGAGCACGGTCGGCTTGCTGGCCTTTCTGTATCTGATCGGTATCTTCAGTTCCGTCTGGGCGGGCCGGCTGGTGGATCGGCTGGGACGCCGGGGCGTGCTGTGGATTATGCTGTCGGTGATGCTGTCCGGCATTTTATTGACCCTCTTCGATTCGCTGCCGCTGATCGTCATCGGCATGGCGCTGGCCACCTTCGGCTTCTTTGCTTCGCACTCGATCGCCAGCAGCTGGGTCAGCCGCCGCGCCCGCGCACCGCAGGCCCTGGCCTCGGCTTTCTATCTGCTGTTCTATTACCTGGGATCGAGCCTGATCGGTTCCGCCTCGGGCATGATGTGGGGCTTCGATGGCTGGACGGGCGTGATCATCATGCTGGGCCTGTGCCTGGGAGGCGGCGTGCTGATCGCCTTGCGCCTGCGCCATCTGCAGCCGCTGGGGGCGCGCGAAGCGGTGGGCTGAGGCGGCTATTTGGGGCAGTTGCCGATCATCGTTTCCCCCTGCTTGCCCGCGCGCGTGGTCACGCACAGGCTGCCCAGCGCGCTGGTGATCTTGTAGGTGCGGCTGCCCTTGGCCTCATTCGCGCCCACTTCCTCGATTTTTGACGCCTCATACCATTTCGGCGGCACGGCCGCGTAGGCTTCGGCAAATCCTTGCTGCATGCGCTTGAAGCCCGTGTCCTCCAGTTTTTGTTCTCCCCGCTGGGGAAATTCCTTGCGTAAATCCTTGTCGATCTTGCCCACGTCGCGTTTGGCTTGCGCCAGGATATCGGCCGCGCTGGGCGCTGGCGGCGCCGTGATCGCTTCCGGCGTTGCCGGCGCCGGCGCCTGCTCGACGGCAGGTGGCGGCAAGGGGCGGCTGACGGGCGCCGGTATGGTTCGGCGCGGCACGTTTTCAGCGGCCGGTTTTGCGCTGCGCAAGGCTATCGGCCTGGGCGGCGCGGGGGCCGTGTAGCGCAGCCAGGCGATGGCCAGACCCTGCGGCAGGTGCTCGTCGGCGGCAAGGCGGGGACGCGACTGCAGGACGATGTAGGCCAGCCCCGCGTGCAGCAGGACGATCAGCAGCAGGCCGGGAGCGCGGCGGGGCAGGGGTGGCAGCGAGGTCATGGAGGGCAGGGTTGTTCAGGTACGCCAATGTATCTGAAGGATTTGATAATTGTCTAGAATGTCACAAGCGCTTACAAAAAAGTGCCGCATGGAAATTTCGACGCCGTGGCCGCTGGCGGGGAACCCTGCGCCGGCCTGGCGATCCAACTCCCAATACCATGGGAGGACACATCATGATGCAGGTAAAGGAAGTGGCACGGCGCTTTGGCGCCATCGAACACGCGATCGGCCAGGCGGCCCAGCTGTGCGGCAAGCAGCAGGGCATGCCGATGGACTTGAAGGATTGCATCAACCAGTTGGACCAGCAAAAGAGCGCCGTGCGGCAAGCCATCGACACGCAAGACGATGCGCGCATCCGGCAAGCCGTCGACCAGATGGAATCCTTGGGCGACCGCGCCAAGCGGGCCTGCGGCACGGCGGCCAGCGTCACGCCGGAAATGAAGAGCGCCGTGCTCAAGGTGCACGATGAGTTGTCGGACCTGAAGCACCAGCTGCATTAACCAGCTGCATTAGCTACATCTGGCGGAACAAATGCGCATATAAAGGGCTGACGCGCAGTTGCGCCGGGTGCTGGCGCAGGGTCAGCGACAGCTTGCCGGCCTCGTCGCGCACGGCCGTGGCGATGGCGCTGGCGTTGACGATGGTGCCCCGGTGGATTTGCCAGAATTGTTGCGGGTCCAGCTGGGGCAAGAGTTCCTTCAGGCTCGTGCGTATCAGCGCTTCGCTGTCCTGGCACACGACGTTGATGTATTTGTCCAGCGCTTCGAAATACACGACGTCGGCCAGCGCGATCATGCGCACGCTGTTGCCGACGGCGGCCCGTATCATTTGCAGGCGCGGGGCGGGCGGCAGCATGGCTTGCAGCTGGCTCAGCAGGCGGGCCATGTTGTCGTCGCTGGCGGACTGGGTTGCCTGCGGCGCTGGCGGCACCGTTTCGGCTGGCGCTGCTGTTGCAGTGGTTGCAGTGGTTGCAGTGGTTGCAGTGGTTGCAGCGGTGCCGCTGCCACCGCCGCTGTCGCGCAAGCGCTGCTGCAGCCGTTCCACCGTCTTGCCCAGTCGCGCATCGTTGACGGGTTTTAAGACGTAGTCGGCGGCCGCGTGCTCGAAAGCGGCCAGCGCATATTCGTCGTAGGCGGTCACAAACACGATGTGGGGAAACGCAACGCCGTCGGGCCACTGTTCCGCCAGTTCCTCGGCCGCTTCCAGGCCCGTCTTGCCTGGCATCTTGATGTCGAGAAAGAGGATGTCGGGTTGCAGCGCCAGGCCTTGCCGCAAGGCTTCCACGCCATTGGGGCAGGTGGCAACGATGTCGAGTTCCGGCCACAGCCGCTGCAAGGCGTGCGCGAGGGCGGCGGCGAGTATCGGTTCGTCTTCGGCGATCAGGGCGCGTGGCGCGCGTGGAGTGTATTGGCTCATGCGAGGGGACTCGTGATGGTGGATGGAAGGGGGAATGTCAGGCGGGCCGTCGCGCCTGCCGGATGGTTGGCGATCAGCGACAGGCTGGCGGCATCGCCATGCATGCCGCGCAGGCGTTCGCGGATATTCGCCACGCCCAGGTGCGTGCCCTTGGTCTGGCCCGGATGGTCGAGGCCCAGGCCATTGTCGCTGACGGTAAGAATCAGCACGCCGCCGTCGGTGGAGGCCTGCACGTGGATATGGCCGCCTTCGATCTTCGGTTCCAGGCCGTGCTGGATGGCGTTTTCCACCAGCGGCTGCAGCAGCATGGGCGGCACCTTGACTTGGCGCAAGGCATCGGGCAATTCCAGCGCAAAGCGCAGGCGCGCGCCCATGCGTATCGACATCAGGCCCAGGTAGGCTTGCATCAGGGAAAATTCCTGCTCCAGGGTGGTGGACTCGGCGCGCGAGGAAGAAAGCGTGGCGCGCAAATACTGGATCAGCTGGTCGAGCAGCAACTGGGCGCGCTCCGGATCAAAGCTGATCAGGCCCTGCAGGTTGGCCAGGGTATTGAACAGCATGTGCGGTTCGATCTGCGCCTGCAGCAGCTGCAGCTGGGCCTGCATGGCCTGGCGCGCCACGGATTCGGCGCGGGCTTTTTCCTCGGCTGCCGCCATTTGCAGGCGGGCAATCTTTTCGCGGCTGGAGAAAAACAGCACGGCGCCTCCCGTGGCCAGCAGGGTGAATACGAGTGTGCCCATCATTTGCGTGGGCAGCAGGTTTTCAAAGCCCCCCACGTCCACGCCCGTCAGCCAGCTGAACAGGGCCAAGCCCAATATTTGCGCCACGGGCACGGAAATCAGGATGATGAGCATGAAGGGCAGGAATCTGGGCCGCTGGTCCGCGCCCCATAACGTCAGGCGCACACCGTCGATCAGCAGGAAGGCGATCGTGCCGATGCACATCGAGGCGATCAGGTTTTGGCCAAAATGGCTGCCCGGATTGAGGATGAACGTGATGACAAGCGCGCAGATCACGTTCAGCGCCAGCGCGTAGCGGGCATCGTGCAGCATGCGGTAGTACGGAGACCTGGCCTTGGCTATTGGCGTATCGGCGGAGGGAGCGTCGGTTTTCATGGTGGTGTCTGCTGGTAGCGATGGGGCATTGTGTGCCAGCGCAGGCCAGGGCGCAACAGAGCTGCGACGAAACGGGACTGGCGCGCCGCCATTCACCGCGGCGCGTCGCCAAACGGGGCCGCTTTACTTTTCAGCATTGGCACGGGATAGTATGGCAAGACAGTCTTGCATCCATAAAATTGCGATAAAGGAAATCCCATGTGGCCCTATCCACGCACCCTGGCGCACCGCGGCGGCGGCACCCTGGCGCCTGAAAATACCCTGGCCGCCCTGCGCTGCGGCCTCGCCTACGGTTACCGCGCCGTGGAATTCGACGTCATGCTGGCGTCCGACGGCGTGCCCGTCGTCGTGCACGACCCCGAGCTGGGCCGCACCGTGGCCGGCAGCGGCCAGGTCAATGACTACACGGCCGCGCAGTTGGGAGAAATGGAAGCGGGCGCCTGGTTCGGCCCCGCATTCGCGGGCGAAGGCGTGCCCACGTTCGAGGCCGTGGTGGACTATTGCAAGGCGCAACGCATCTGGATGAATATCGAAATCAAGCCGGCGCCCGGCTTCGACGTGTCCACGGGCAAGACCGTGGCACGCGCCATGCGCGATTATTTCGCAAAGGAAATTGCTGCAGGAGAGTTATTGCCGTTGCTATCGTCGTTCAGCATCGCTGCATTGGAAGCGGCGCGCGAGGCGGCCCCGGAACTGGCGCGCGGCTGGCTGGTCGAACAGATACCGGATGATTGGGTAAAAAAGGCGAAGGAGCTGGACGTGGTGGCCATCCATTGCGACCATCAACAGCTGACACCGGAACTGGCGCGAGAGGTAAAGGAGGCGGGATACGGACTGTTCTGCTACACCGTCAACACGCCCGAACGGGCCAGCGAGCTGCTGGCCTGGGGCGTGGACGGGTTTTGTACGGACAGGATAGATATTATTCCATCCATGGCGTAGGTCGGATTAGGCGCGCAGCGCCGTAATCCGACAACATTGTTGGCGCCGCTGGTGTTGTCGGCTTACGCGCTTGCGCGCTAAGCCGACCTACGTTTCAAACAGCCTAGAACGTTACACGCATTCCGACCGTCAAGTTACGTCCCATCAACGGCGCCGCATTTTTGATGAACGAGGTGTGGCTGTACGCCAGCTCATTCGTCAGGTTGTTCGCCTTGATGTAGAACTGGGCTGGCGTCGTGCCGATGCGCGTGTCGTAGTTGGCGGAGAGGTTGAGCATGTTGTAGCCAGGCGTTGCCGTTTCGAACGCTGCCACTTTATCCTGCTTGCCCACTCGGTAGAGCTCGGCCACGCCGCTCCACGCCTGCCAGTTGGCGTCGAATTTCACGCCCAGGCGCTGGGCCGGTATGCGCGGCAAGTTGCCACCGCCGTCGGCCAGCTTGGCCCGCACGTAGTCGCCGAATACGCTGGCGCCGAACATGGGGTTCAGTTGCTGGCGGATATGGCCTTCGACACCCGTGAACGTAGCGTCGCGCTGGGCGTACTGGATCAACTGGAAGCCTTCGTGGTTGTCCAGGGTGGAACCGAAGATGTAGTTGTCGACCTTGTTGCGGTAGGCGCTGGCCGAGAAGGTCGTGGCGCCCGCATATTTGCGCAAGGTCAAGTCGATATTGTTCGACGTTTCCTTGCCCAGGTTTTCATTGCCCAGCTCATACGTGGCCGTGGCCATGTGCACGCCGTGCGCATACAGTTCTTCGGCGCTGGGCAGGCGGTGGGTGCGGGAAATGGTCGATCCGAGCGAATATTGCGGCGCAAATTTCCACACGGCGCCCAGGGAGATCGAGGTGCCCTTGGCGCTGCGGTCTTGCAAGGTGGCGCTGTCGACCGTGATGTCTTGCCATTCGTGGCGCAAGCCCGCTTCGAAGCGCCATTGGTCGAGCTTGTATTCTTCCACCAGGAAGGCCGCGTGTTTCTTCGTGACCGTCGGCGCCACGTACGCTTCCTCGCCCAGGGCCGAGAAATCGCGCTTCGACGTTTGCAGGCCAACTACGCCGCGCCAGCCGAAGACGGGATGGTGTTCCATTTCCAGGCGTGCATCGTGGCCCTTGTTTTTGAACGTGGTGGCGATTTCCGTGCCTTCGATTTCATCGTGCTTGTAATCGGTGAATGCGGCGCGCAGGCGCAGCTTGGCGAAGCCGGGCACGGGGTCGCGCAATTCGCCGCGCACATCCCAGCGTTCGCTCTTCAGTTTCACGTAGGGCACGCTTTCGTGTTCATGCTCGTGCTCATGTTCTTCTTCGTCGCCATGGCCGTGGCCCTCGTGGCCGCCGCAATGCAGGTGCGTGCCGTGCGGGTGGCAGCTTTCGAATTCGTGGTTGTGGCCAGGTAAGCCATACTCCGCGTGCTGGCTGGTGAAGGCCAGGCCCAGGAAGCCGCGCTGACCTACCCACGACACGCCCACGCTGCCCGTGTCCGTCTTGTTGTAGCTGCCGCTTACTTTCGAGCCACCTTCCCAGCCGCTGCCGACCTTGTATTCTTTCGCGTCGCGCTTGACGCCTTCCGCGTGGAAGGCGATGTTGCCGGAGCCGCCAGTCACTTCAAAGGCGCCCGCCTTTTCGCGCGCGGCGGAGTTGGCGCGCACTTCCGCGCTGCCTTCCAAGCCCTTTGCCGGCACGCGCGTGGGGATTTTCTTGTCGATCACATTGACCACGCCACCGACGGCGCCGCCGCCATACGCCAGCGCGGACGGGCCGCGCAAGACTTCAATCTGTTCCGACAGCATCGGTTCGGCCGCGACAGCATGGTCGGGGCTGATGGTCGATGCATCCTGCACTTCGGCGCCGTCGGACAGCACTTTCACGCGCGGGCCATCCATGCCGCGGATGATGGGACGGCTGGCGCCGGCGCCGAAATGGCTGGACGTGATGCCGGGCTGGCCGGCCAGCGTTTCACCGAGGGTCGCTGCCCTTGCCAGCACCAGTGCCTCGCCTTCGAGCACGGTGACGGGCGTGCTCATGTCGTCGCTGCCCAGGGCCAGCGCGCTGGCCGAGACGGTGACGGCAGGCAAGGTTGTCGCCTGCTGCGCCAGTGCGCTGGCAGGAGCGGCAAAGGCCAGCATGATGGCCAGCGCGAGGGGAGTGGGTTGGTGAGGACGTACGGACATGGGCAAGATTTCCTTATCGGCTATCGTGTTGGCAGGGTTGGGGCAGCGCGTGAAAAGGAAATAGCCTGCCCTAAGTTGATAATGATAACCCATTATCATTACTGTGTGACAGTTTTTCCGGGCGGTAGATAGAGGCGGATGGTGTATTCTGTCGGCTATGGAACGCACAACACGTCAAAAAACCGCTATTCAAGCCGCCATCGAGTCGGCCCAGCGCCCCCTGTCGGCGCAGGAAATCCTCGAACAGGCCAGCTTGCAAGTGACGCAGCTGGGCATCGCCACCGTTTACCGCAACTTGAAGTCCCTGGTGCTGGAAGAAAAAGTGCACGTGGTGACCTTGCCGGGCGAAAACCCGCGCTACGAGTCGAACGCTGTCGCCAATCACCACCACCACCATTTCCAGTGCACCACGTGCCAGCGCGTGTTCGACGTGCACGATTGCCCGGGCGACTTGAAGCGCATGGCGCCGCAAGGCTTTGTTGTCGAGCGCCACGAGCTGACCCTGTACGGCCGCTGCGCCGACTGCAATGCGGCGGCCGGCGCCAGTGTGGCTGGCACAGCCCCGCACGCCTGCGCCAGCCACCACGACCCGGCCTGAGCGGGCAGGGCGGCATCCATGGGCAGGCTTGCAACAATGCTGCCTGCCCGGCGCCAATTCCCGTACCTAGATCACGTATAATCTTCCCTTTAAAGCTGCCGCCACTCTTTGCCAAAAAAACATGAAATCAACTGAAATCCGCGACAAGTTCCTCAAATTTTTCGAGTCCAAGGGCCATTCCATCGTCCGTTCCAGCTCCCTGGTGCCAGGCAACGATCCGACCTTGCTGTTGACGAACAGCGGCATGGTGCAATTCAAGGACGTGTTTACGGGTACGGACAGCCGTCCGTACACGCGCGCCACCTCGGTGCAGCGCTGCGTGCGCGCCGGCGGCAAGCACAACGATCTGGAAAACGTCGGCTACACGGCGCGCCACCATACTTTCTTTGAAATGCTGGGCAACTTCAGCTTTGGCGACTATTTCAAGCGCGACGCGATTCAATACGCGTGGGAACTGCTGACCAAGGTGTACGGCTTGCCGGCTGACAAATTGACCGTCACCGTCTACATCGAAGATGACGAAGCGTACGATATCTGGGCCAAGGAAATTGGCGTGCCCGTCGAGCGCATCATCCGCATCGGCGACAACAAGGGCTCGCGCTACGCTTCGGACAATTTCTGGCAGATGGCGGACACGGGCCCATGCGGTCCGTGCACGGAAATCTTCTACGACCACGGCGCCGACATTCCTGGCGGCCCGCCGGGTTCGCCTGACGAAGATGGCGACCGTTTTATTGAAATCTGGAACCTGGTGTTCATGCAGTTCAACCGCGACGAAGCGGGCGTCATGCACAAGTTGCCGAAGCCATGCGTCGACACGGGCATGGGCATGGAGCGCCTGGCCGCCGTGCTGCAGCACGTGCATTCGAACTATGAAATCGACCTGTTCCAGCATTTGATCCGCGCCGCCGCGCGCGAAACGGGCGCCACGGACCTGGAAAACAAGTCGCTGCGCGTGATCGCCGACCACATCCGCGCCGCCGCCTTCATGATCGTCGACGGCATCATTCCGGGCAGCGAAGGCCGCGCGTACGTTTTGCGCCGCATCATCCGCCGCGCCTTGCGCCATGGCCACAAGCTGGGCCAGACGAAGCCGTTCTTCTACAAGCTGGTGGCTGACCTCGCCATCGAGATGGGCGGCGCCTATCCTGAGCTGGAAGAAGCGAAAGACAACGTCGCCAACATGCTCAAAGCCGAAGAAGAGCGTTTCGGCGAAACCCTGGAAACGGGCATGAAAGTGCTGGAAGCGCAGCTGGCCAAGGATGCCACGGGCATCGACGGCGCCACCGCCTTTACTTTGTACGAAACCTACGGCTTCCCGCCGGACCTGACGGCCGACATTTGCCGCGAACGCAATATCACGTTCGACCAGGTGGGCTACGATGCGGCACTGAAGGAAAGCCAGGAACTGTCGCGCAAGGGCGGCAAGACGCACAAGGACAGCAAGGTCGAGTACACGGGCGAGAAAAACACCTTCGTCGGCTATGATCAATTGACGTTCAGCGGCAAGGTCGTGGCGCTGTACGCGGCCGGCACGCAGGTCACCGAACTGAAGGCGGGCCAGGATGGCATCGTCGTGCTCGACACGACGCCGTTCTATGCGGAATCGGGCGGCCAGGTGGGCGACCAGGGCGTGATCGCCTCGGGCGCCGGCAGCTTTGCCGTCAGCGACACCCTGAAAATCCAGGCTGACGTGTTTGGCCACCATGGCGTGCTCGAGTCGGGCGTGTTGAAGGTGGGCGACGCCGTCTCGGCGCAGGTCGATACGGCCAAGCGCGCGCGCACGATCCGCAACCACTCGGCCACACACTTGATGCACAAGGCCTTGCGCGAAGTGCTGGGCAGCCACGTGGCGCAAAAAGGTTCGCTGGTCGACCCGGACAAAACCCGTTTCGACTTCAGCCACAATGCGCCGATGACGGCCGAGCAGATCGCCGCCGTGGAAACCATCGTCAATAAAGAGATCCTGGAAAACCGCGCCACGCAAGCCCATCTGATGTCGTTTGACGATGCCGTCAAGCATGGCGCGATGGCCCTGTTCGGCGAGAAATACGGCGACGAAGTGCGCGTGCTCGACATCGGCAGCTCGAAAGAGCTGTGCGGCGGCGTCCACGTGCAGCGCACGGGCGACATCGGCCTGTTCAAGATCATCGGCGAAAGCGGCGTGGCCGCTGGCATCCGCCGCGTCGAAGCCGTGACGGGCGAGGGTGCGCTGGCGCTGGTGCAAACCATCAACCGCCGTCTGGTCGAAGCGGCCAACGCCCTGAAGGCGCAGCCGGAAGAACTGACTGCCCGCATCGGCCAGGTGCAGGACCATGTGAAGGCGCTGGAGAAGGAACTGGCCGCGCTGAAATCGAAACTGGCCTCGGGCCAGGGCGATGAACTGGTCACGCAAGCTATCGACGTCAATGGCATCAAGGTGCTCGCGGCCGTGCTGGACGGCGCCGACGTGGCCCGTTTGCGCGAAACCATGGACAAGCTGAAGGACAAGCTGAAAACGGCCGCCATCGTGCTGGCCAGCGTGGCGGACGGCAAGGTCAGCCTGATCGCCGGCGTGACGGCGGACGCGACTTCCAAGGTCAAAGCGGGCGAGCTGGTGAACTTCGTTGCACAGCAAGTGGGCGGAAAAGGCGGCGGACGCCCCGATATGGCGCAGGCTGGCGGTACCGATGCTAGCGGTCTGGCGAACGCCCTGGCTGGCGTGCCGGCCTGGGTCGGCGAGCGCGCGAAATAAGGCGTAAGCTAGAGGGCATGCGGGGTTTTCGCCCCACAGCCCCTTGAAAACGGCCCGCAGACGGTGTTTGCGGGCCGTTTTGCCGTGTGGAATCTCGTTGTGACACCACAACAGCCGATGAACTATTTTGGTGCAGCGCGTCAATGCCCCTGATTTAGAGTAGTATGTCGAAAATCAGTACAACAAAACAATGGTGGGATATTGATGATGAGCGACACACTACTTGATACCGAGATTATGGAATTTCACAAAGAACTCGACGCGCGGGGCTTGAATTGCCCCTTGCCGATTCTGAAGGCGAAAAAGGCTTTGTCAGAGCTGCAGAGCGGGGAAGTGCTGCGCATCATGGCAACCGATCCCGGTTCCGTGCGCGACTTCCAGGCCTTCGCCAAGCAAACGGGCAATGCCCTGCTGTCGCATGTGCAGACGGGTACCGAATTCGTCTTTCTGATGCAACGCAAATAATTCTGCCAGCCGGGGCCGCCGTGGCGCGGCCTGGTTTTCCTTCCCGAGCCAGCCCTTTTGCTGCCCTGCAGCGTAGCGGCGGACACCCCTGAAATCCCCGAAGCTGGACAGTTTAGATGGATTGCTCTAACAAAAAATCGCACGATCGTGCTTAAATTCGGTTCAAGATTCAAATTTCTCTTATAATCGAACGCACAATCAGCACTTGATCCGTCATTTTTATAATTTCCCAAAGGCATAGCTATGAAAGTCTTGGTACCCGTCAAACGCGTGGTCGACTATAACGTCAAAGTCCGCGTCAAGAGTGACGGCACTGGCGTCGATACCGCCAACGTCAAAATGTCGATGAACCCTTTCGATGAGATCGCGCTGGAAGAAGCGATGCGCCTGAAAGAAGCTGGCAAGGTCACTGAAGTGGTCGCCATCTCCTGCGGCGTGACGCAGTGCCAGGAAACCCTGCGCACGGCCATGGCCATCGGCGCCGACCGCGGCATCCTGGTGGAAACGACGACCGAACTGGAACCGCTGGCCGTGGCCAAGCTGGTGAAAGCCCTGGCCGAGAAAGAGCAGCCGCAACTGATCATCCTGGGCAAGCAAGCCATCGATGACGACAGCAACCAGACCGGCCAGATGCTCGCTGCCCTGCTGGGTTGGCCGCAAGCCACGTTCGCTTCGAAAGTCGTGCTGGAAGACGGTAAAGCCACCGTTACCCGCGAAGTCGACGGCGGCCTGGAAACCCTGGCATTGACCTTGCCAGCAATCATCACCACCGACCTGCGCTTGAACGAGCCACGCTATGTGACCTTGCCGAATATCATGAAGGCGAAGAAAAAGCCGCTCGAGACCGTCAAGCCGGAAGACCTGGGCGTCGATGTTGCGCCACGCCTGAAGACCCTGAAAGTCGTCGAGCCAGCCAAGCGCTCGGCCGGCATCAAGGTCCCGGACGTCGCTACGCTGGTCGCCAAGCTGCGTACCGAAGCCAAAGTCATCTAAGCGCGGCCTCGCCGTTTATCCAGAACAATTACAGGACACATCATGGTCGCATTAGTTATTGCTGAACACGACAACGCTACCTTAAAGGGCAGCACCCACCACACCGTGACCGCGGCTGCCCAGTGCGGCGGCGACGTGCACGTACTGGTCGCAGGTTCGAACGCATCGGCCGCCGCTGCTGCCGCCGCGCAAATCGCCGGCGTGACGAAAGTCATCGTGGCCGACGCGCCATATTTTGCCGACGGCCTGGCCGAAAACGTGGCCGAGCAAGTGCTGGCCATCGCCGGCAACTACAGCCACATCCTGGCGCCAGCCACCGCCTACGGCAAGAATATCCTGCCACGCGTGGCTGCCAAGCTGGACGTGGCGCAAATCTCGGAAATCACCAAGGTCGATTCCCCTGACACCTTCGAGCGCCCGATCTACGCCGGTAACGCGATTGCCACCGTGCAATCTGGCGACAAGGTCAAGGTCATCACCGTGCGCACCACCGGTTTCGACGCCGCTGCCGCCACCGGCGGTTCGGCTGCCACGGAAACCGTCGCCGCCGTTGCCGACAATGGCAAATCGGCCTTCGTGGGCCGCGAACTGGCCAAGTCCGACCGTCCTGAACTGACCGCCGCGAAAATCATCGTGTCGGGCGGCCGTGGCATGGGTTCGGCCGAGAACTTCCACATCCTGGAACCGCTGGCCGACAAGCTGGGCGCCGCCATGGGTGCGTCGCGCGCCGCCGTCGACGCCGGCTTCGTGCCGAACGACTGGCAAGTGGGCCAGACGGGCAAGATCGTCGCGCCATCGCTGTACATCGCCGTCGGCATCTCGGGCGCGATCCAGCATCTGGCCGGCATGAAAGACTCGAAAACCATCGTCGCCATCAACAAGGATCCGGAAGCGCCGATCTTTGCCGTGGCCGACTACGGCATCGTGGGCGATCTGTTCGAGATCGTGCCGCAACTGGTCAAAGAACTGGGTTAAGTCACACCCCTTCCGGTTTTGTTATTGACAAAGCCACGCCGGCCCGCCCCACACGGCGAGCCGCGCGTGGCTTTTTTCTTGGAGAAAAGAAGATGAGCTATCAAGCCCCGCTGAAAGACATGTTGTTCGTGATGAACGAACTGGCCGGCCTGGCCGAAATCCACACGCTACCTGGCTGCGAAGACGCGACGCCCGACACGGCCGAAGCCGTGCTGGAAGAGAACGCCAAGTTCTGCGGCGGCGTGGTGGCCCCCTTGAACGGCCCCAGCGACAAGGAGCCGAGCTTCTGGCACGACGGGCAAGTGACCACCTCGAAAGGCTTCAAGAAAGCATTCAAGGCCTATGGCGAAGCGGGCTGGCAAGGCGTGCAGCATCCGACGGAATTTGGCGGCCAAGGCTTGCCCAAGCTCTTGGCCACGCCCTGCATCGAAATGCTCAACTCGGCCAGCATCTCGTTCGCCCTCGTGGCCCTGCTGTCGGACGGCGCCATCGAAGCGCTGCTGACGGCTGGCAGCGACGAGCAGAAGGCTGTCTACCTGGAAAACCTGGTATCCGGCAAATGGACGGGCACCATGAATCTGACGGAGCCGCAGGCCGGTTCCGACCTGGCCGCCGTGCGCACGCGCGCCGTGCCGCAGGAAGATGGCACCTATAAAGTATTCGGCACGAAGATTTTCATCACGTACGGCGAACACGACATGGCGGAAAACATCGTCCACCTGGTGCTGGCCCGCACGCCGGACGCGCCCGCCGGCGTGAAAGGCATTTCGCTGTTCATCGTGCCGAAGTTCCTCGTCAACGCGGACGGCAGCCTGGGCGCGCGCAACGACGCCCATTGCGTGTCGATCGAACACAAGCTGGGCATCAAGGCCAGCCCGACGGCCGTGCTGCAATTCGGCGACCACGGCGGCGCCATCGGCACCCTGGTGGGCGAGGAAAACCGCGGTCTCGAATACATGTTCATCATGATGAACGCGGCCCGCTTCGGCGTGGGCCTGCAAGGCATCGGCCTGGCCGAGCGCGCCTACCAGCAGGCCGTGGCGTTCGCCAAGGACCGCGTGCAGTCGCGCGACCTGGCTGGCTCGCCCGGTCCGGTGTCCATCATCCATCACCCGGACGTGCGCCGCATGCTGATGTCCATGCGCTCGCAAACGGAGGCGGCGCGCGCGCTGGCCTACGTGGGGGCGGCCATCAGCGACGTGGCGCACCACCATCCGGACGCGGACGTGCGCGCGGAAAGCCTGGCGACCTATGAATACCTGGTGCCCGTGATCAAGGGCTGGGCCACGGAAATGTCGCAGGACGTCACGCGCGACGGCGTGCAAGTGCATGGCGGCATGGGTTTTATTGAAGAAACGGGCGCCGCCCAGCATTACCGCGACGCCAAAATCTTGACCATCTACGAAGGCACGACGGCCATCCAGGCCAACGACCTCGTGGGCCGCAAGACGGTGCGCGACGGCGGTGCCGTGGCGAAAGCCATCATCGCCCAGGTGCGCGCCACGGAAGCCCAGCTGGGCGAACTGACTGGCGCCGACTTCCAGGCCATGCAGCGCCACCTGGCCGAAGGCAGCGCCGCGCTCGAGGCGGTAGTTGAGTATGTGGTGGCGAACATGAAGACGGACATCAAGGCCGTGTTCGCGGGCAGCGTGCCGTATCTGAAGCTGGCCGGCATCGTGCTGGGCGGCTGGCAAATGGCGCGCGCGGCCGTGGTGGCGCAGCAAAGGCTGGGAGAGGGCAGCGGCGACGCGGCGTTCTACAAGGCAAAAATCGCCACGGCGCGCTTCTTTGCCGACCACATCCTGTCGCAAGCGCCAGGACTGCGCGCCACCATCATCGATGGCAGCGCCGGCGTGATGGCGCTGTCGGAGGAGCAGTTTTAAGTTGAAACTTGGCCAGCCGAAGCTGGCTGAATGCAAAAAAGCGCTGG
>NZ_JABXFH010000023.1:0-93661 GCF_013372745.1 Janthinobacterium sp. BJB401
AGCAGCGGTCCCAGGTACTTGCCCGTCACGCTGGCCGGGTTCAGCGCCACATCTTCCGGCGTACCCGAGGCGATGATCTGCCCGCCGCCGGCTCCCCCTTCAGGGCCCAGGTCGACGATCCAGTCGGCCGTCTTGATGACGTCGAGGTTGTGCTCGATGATGACGAGGGTATTGCCCTGGTCGCGCAGACGGTGGATGACTTTTAATAATAAATCGATGTCGTGGAAGTGCAAGCCCGTCGTCGGTTCGTCGAGGATGTACAAGGTGCGGCCCGTGTCGCGCTTGGACAGTTCCAGCGACAGTTTCACGCGCTGCGCCTCGCCGCCCGAGAGGGTGGTGGCGCTCTGGCCCAGCTTGATGTAGCCGAGGCCCACGTCGAGCAGGGTTTGCAGCTTGCGCGCGATCAGTGGCACGGGCTTGAAGAATTCATGCGCTTCTTCCACCGTCATGCCCAGCACTTCCGTGATGTTCTTGCCCTTGTATTGCACTTCCAGTGTTTCGCGGTTGTAGCGTTTGCCGTGGCACACGTCGCACGGCACGTAGACGTCGGGCAAGAAGTGCATCTCGACCTTGATCACGCCATCGCCCTGGCACGCTTCGCAGCGTCCGCCCTTCACGTTGAACGAGAAGCGGCCCGCGCTGTAACCGCGTTCCTTGGCCGTCGGTACGGTGGAGAACAAATCGCGGATCGGCGTAAACAAGCCCGTATAGGTGGCCGGGTTCGAGCGCGGCGTGCGGCCGATCGGCGCCTGATCGACGGAAATGACTTTGTCGAAATGCTCCAGGCCACTGATCGAGTCGTGCGGCGCCGGCTCCGTCTGCGAACCATACAAATGGCGCGACAGGGCAGGATATAACGTATCGTTGACGAGCGACGACTTGCCCGAGCCGGATACGCCCGTCACGCACGTCATCAAGCCCACCGGCAAGCTCAGCGACACTTTTTTCAGGTTGTTGCCCGTCGCGCCAGTAATGACCAGCTGCTTTTCCGGATTGCTGGCGTGGCGCTTGGCCGGCACGGCGATTTTCAGCTTGCCGTTCAGGTACTGCGCCGTCAGCGATTTCTTGTTCTTCAAGATCTCGGGCAGGGTGCCTTCGGCGATGATTTCGCCGCCGTGCACGCCCGCGCCGATACCCATGTCGACGATGTAGTCGGCTGTGCGGATGGCGTCTTCGTCATGCTCGACCACCAGCACGCTGTTGCCGATGTCGCGCAAGTGTTTCAAGGTTTCGATCAGGCGGTCATTATCGCGCTGGTGCAAGCCGATCGACGGTTCATCGAGCACATACATGACACCCGTCAAACCGGAGCCGATTTGCGATGCCAGGCGGATGCGCTGTGCTTCGCCGCCGGAAAGCGTGTCGGCGCTGCGGTCCAGCGACAGGTAGTCGAGGCCCACATTGTTGAGGAATTTCAGGCGCGAAATGATTTCCTTGACGACCCGGTCCGCGATCTCTTTCTTGGCGCCCGTCAGCTTCAGCTTTTCAAAGAATTCCAAGGTCTCGCGCAGCGGTTTTGCCGCCACTTCATAGATGGCCCGTTGCTGCTTGCCCGTGCCGACCTTGACGAAGCGCGCTTCCACGCGCAGGCGCGCGCCGTCGCAAGAAGGACAGCATTTTTCATTGATGAACTTGGCCAGCTCTTCCTTGACGGCCATCGAATCCGTCTCGCGGTAGCGGCGTTGCAGATTGTTGACCACGCCTTCGAACGTGTGTTCCTTGATGACGGTGCGGCCCCGTTCGTTCACATAGCTGAACGGAATTACTTGCTTGCCTGAACCGTACAGCACGGCTTGCTGAGAATTGAGGTCCAGCTGCTCGAACGGCATGTCCAGGTCGAACTCGTAAAAGGCGGCCAGGTTCGACAGCATCTGGAAGTAAAACTGGTTGCGGCGATCCCAGCCTTTGACGGCGCCGGAAGCGAGCGACAGGTTCGGGAACGCGACGATGCGTTTCGGGTCAAAGAATTCAATGTGTCCCAAGCCGTCGCATTCAGGGCAGGCGCCCATGGGGTTGTTGAACGAGAACAGACGCGGTTCCAGTTCCTGCAGGGAATAGCCACACACATTGCAGGCGAATTTATTCGAGTACACGTGTTCCTGGGCCGTATCCATCTCGTAGGCAATGGCGCGGCCGTCTGCCAGGCGCAGGGCCGTCTCGAAACTTTCCGCCAGGCGCTGCTTGATCTCCTGGTTCACCTTGACCCGGTCGATGACGACGTCGATCGTGTGTTTTTCCGTTTTCTTCAGTTTCGGGAGGTCATCGACTTCATAGATCTTGGCCGCATGCGTGCCGCTCTGCACGCGAAAGCGCACGAAGCCCTGCGCCTGCATCTGCTCGAACAGATCGACGTGTTCGCCCTTGCGGTTGGCGACGACGGGCGCCAGGATCATCAGCTTGGTGTCTTCCGGCATGGCCAGCACGGCGTCGACCATTTGCGACACGGACTGGGCCGCCAGCGCGTTTTCCGGATGGTCGGGGCAGTACGGCGTGCCCACGCGTGCATACAGCAGGCGCAGATAATCGTGGATTTCCGTCACGGTGCCGACCGTGGAGCGCGGATTGTGCGACGTTGCCTTCTGTTCGATGGAGATGGCAGGAGATAAGCCTTCGATCAGGTCGACGTCGGGCTTTTCCATCAATTGCAGGAACTGGCGCGCATACGCCGACAGCGATTCGACGTAGCGGCGCTGGCCTTCCGCGTACAGGGTGTCGAAGGCCAGCGAGGACTTGCCGGAGCCGGACAAGCCGGTAATCACGATCAGCTTATTGCGCGGCAAATCGAGATTGATATTCTTGAGGTTATGCGTGCGAGCGCCGCGAATGCGGATCTGTTCCATGTGATTGCCTTGCTTTCAGTGAGTGGTGCGGCCGGCGCATTGTGCCTGGGTGCGGATGAGGAGCCACAACGGGTCAACCTGTAACTATAGCCGGGTTTTGCTCTGCATGCCTGAGGCAGTCACGGGCGGATTGCGCCGCCAGGCGAACGTGCCCCGACAAAGTTTGATACAGATGCGTGCAGACGTTTAAACACTGTATATAATACCAGTATTCAAGTTTCTTGTTTTCACCTGCCGTGAAAAAAACGTGCTGCCGCACGGGAGAGGGCGTCCGCCAGAAAGCGGGTGCTTTGCGCCGCGTGGTCGCTTATAATCCTCGTTTAGTACACTAAACTAACGCGCGGGACACCGGCTCCCGCTGCAGTTCATCAGGAGTTATTCATGGCATCAGTCAACAAAGTCATCATCGTCGGCAATCTGGGCCGTGACCCGGAAATCCGCTACATGCCTAGCGGCGACGCGATCGCCAACATCGCCGTGGCCACTTCGTACAAATCGAAGGACCGCAACACGGGCGAACAAAAAGAATTGACAGAGTGGCACCGTATCTCGTTCTTCGGCCGCCTGGCGGAAATCGTCGGCCAATACCTGAAAAAAGGTTCGTCCGTCTACGTCGAAGGCCGTCTGCAAACCCGTAAATACACGGACAAGGACGGCGTCGAGAAGTACGCAACCGACATCATCGCGGAACAGATGCAAATGCTGGGCGGCCGTTCCGGCATGGGCGGCGACGCCGGCGGTGGCGATGACAGCTACGGCGGTGGCGGCGGCTACGAAGCCCCGGCCCCGCGCCAGGCGCCAGCCCCGCGTCCAGCCCCGGCGCCGGCGCCACGCCCGGCACCGAAGCCAGCACCGAACTTCTCGGACATGGACGACGATATCCCGTTCTGATCGGATTACCCCGATCACTAAGCAAAGCCCTGCACATCCTTGATGTGCGGGGCTTTTTTTTGCGGCGGACAGGATGGGTTGCCACGCCAGCAGGCGGGCGCGTCCTGTGCACAATATTTTCCAGGGGTAACAAAAAACCGTGGCTTGCCGCTTTACTGTCCAGTCGTGACAAAACGAGAGAATGTCGTAGATGAAAGCTTATAAAATAATCTACGCCACCGTTTGCCGGTGGCCGGAAGCGTGCTTTTTTTGCGGTTCCGAGCGCAGGTCCATCACTCAAGGAGAAACTTATGATTAGTAACACCCAAGTGGTTCATGGTACCGGGTCTTTCAACACCTCTGGCTATTCCCTGAAACGCGCCAGCCGCGACATCGCTGCTGCCAGCAATGTCGCCGTGGCCTCACTGGATATTGCCGCGCTGGAAAACAGCCGCATGCACGGCGCCGCGCCGAAATGCTCGCGCAATAACCTCGAGTGCATCGTCGGCCCGAGCACCGTGCTGTCGTCGATGTAATCACTGACTGTGCCCAAGGTGGTGCTAGCCCCTAGCCCACCTTGGGCTTTCTCCGAGGGAGGCTCAATGAATCGAGAATTAATTGTAGTAACGACCCATGGAACATCCAGTTTTGACATCGGCGAGGATGAGCGCGTGCTCGATGCCCTGGCGCGCAATCATGTGCCCTGGACGGCGGTGGCCACCTACCTGCGCGATCCCTCCGGCGCCTATAGCCTTTTTCCTTGCTTGAGTGAAACTGGCAGCGCGATCCCGCCGGACCGGCAAGTCTATGCATTTTTTCAAAGAAATATTGATCCTTTCCTACATACCAACAACACCTTGCAGGTGTCGCCGCCGGCCAACAATGAAGAAGCCGTGGCTGAATATATCTACGCCAACGGCGCGGCAAAGGGCGGCCCGAATATCCTGAAACGCCTCTCGTCGAACGAGTGCAAGCTGGCCGTGCGCGATGCCGTGGCACAAACGCTGCGCGACACCCTGTCGCCTGGCGACAAGCTGGTGGTCGGCGTGAGTGGCGGGGGCGACAGCAATGCCTTGCTGTATGCCTTGTCGCAATTTGACGAGTTCCCGATTGACATCCATCCGGTCATCATCGAAGGACCGGGCGAGTGGAATTCCGGCGTGCCGCGCGCGCGCGAACTGGCGCAGGCCTACAATCTGCCGCTGACCGTGGTATCGGAAGAAGAATCGAAGGCGATACTCGGCGCCAGCGCTGGCGGCCTGGGCATCACCGACCGGTTTGCCCGGGAATTTCCCGACGATGACTTCGAATTCCTCGGCACCCTGATCATCCGGCGCGTACTGACGAGCGTGGCCAAATCGCTGGACGCGAAATTTATCGCCACCGGCCTCAATTTCGAAGATTTGCTGGGCGAGATGTTCGCCATCATGGCAACCGAACGGCGTTTATTACCGCTGCCGGCCCGCCCGATCGGCGATGTCACCCTCGTCTATCCGCTGTGGATGACGCCCAAGAAAATTATCGACGGCTGCTTCCCCAAGTATTCGTTTTCGAATTACGCAGACCGTTATCCTGGCTATGCGGAGGGACGCAACGCGTACTATTCGATGGCGTACTGGATGGCGTCGGCGTTTCCCGGCCTGCCCGAAAAAATGTTGCGCTGGGCGGCAAAGGAAGGCTCCGCCGGGGAGACGGTGTTCCCTGTGGATGAGGTGCTGGGCTATGAGACGCTCGAGCCCGTGAACTGGGCGCTGCGGGAACGCTTCCTCAGGATGTTGCGCACCACCGCCTAGGCTGCCGGACAACCGCTGGCGCGCCTTGCCCAGGGCAAGCTTCGCATCGCCGCGCGCCACGGTTGTTCGGCCGTTATTGATACTCGATTATCTACCGTTGGGAATGCTATGTCCGTCATCACAGAACACACGGCACACCTGGCCGCCGCCGCACACGCCCTCACGGCCATCCGGAACGCCTCGGCGCACGCGCTGATCACGGAGCGCGAGGTGGCTGGCAAGATCGCGTGGTCCATGACCTTGCATGCGGCGCAGCAGGCACTGTCGGCGGTACAGGATTGCTGCCATAGCTTTGCCCTGGGTGCGGCAGCCGCCAATCCGCATGGCGCGGACGCGGGCGTGCACATCGACGCGCATTTCGCCACCCTCCGGCACAGCATGCAGGCGCTCGCCTCGCTTGGCTTGTGGGCCAAGAGCGAACTGGCGGCACAGAAAGTCCTGTGGCTCCTGCCTGCCATGCACAGCGGCTGCCAGCGCCTCGAAGGCCAGGTGCTGCCGGCGCAGTGGGATTGTCCGGAGTTGCCCGGGCGCCCCGAGCAGCTGGAAATCGTCGACTACGTGCGCTATGAGCTGGACCGCGATTATCCGCGCAGAAAATTGCACCAGCAAATTTTTAATGTGGAAGTGTGCGCCGGTGAAGTGTGCGCCATGCTGGTGCTGCGATTCCCGGAGTTGCCGGGCGACGTGGCCGAATCGCTGACCTTGCAGTGCGTGGAAGAATTCCGGCACGCGCAGCTGCTGCTGGGCGCATTGGCGAACGAAGGGGGTGGCATCGGCGAAACGCCGGTGTCCCTGGGCATCTGGAAAAGCTGCCGCGCGGCGCAGAATGCGGCCGATTGCATCGGCCTCGAGCAAGTCATCGGCGAAGGCTTTTCGCTGGGCGCCGACCTGTACTACGCAGAGCTGTACCGTGCCATCGGCCGCGCCGATATTTCCCTGCTGCATGAATGCATTTATATCGACGAGGTCAACCACGTGAAGAATGGCCTGGCCAGTTTTCACACGCTGCTGGGAGCGCAGGCCGTGCAGCGCTTGCGCACGCTGGAAGAATCGTCCAAGGTGAGCGTGGTTGGCGGACGGTTTTTCAATGCCGCCGCGCGCCAGTATGTCGGTTTCAGCGCGACGGAAATTGAACGCCAGCGTGACCGTTCGCAAGCGGTGGAGTTACCTGACCTGCAGGGGATGATGGAATGAATTTCGACGCAGCCCGCCAGTTGGTGGAGCAACACATCCTGCCCGCCTATCCGCATGCCGTAGCGGCGATCATCGGCGGCTCCATCGCGCGCGGCCAGGGAACGGCCACCTCGGATATCGATCTGTTCGTGTTGTTCGAAAACGTGCCGCATGCCTGGCGCGAGACGCTCAAGCTGGGCCAGCAGACGGTGGAATTGTATGGCCATGACCTGCGCTCCTTCGATTACTTTTGCCGCAAGATGGATCGTCCCGGCGGCCGCATACCGATGGCGATGATGGTGATCGAAGGCAGGAATCTCTTGCCGCAGACGACCACATCCGCCGCCCTGTACCGGCTGGCGCAAGCCATGTACGACGAAGGCCCGCCGGCGCTGACGGGCGATGCCCTGGCCAGCCGGCGCTATGAAATCACGACCTTG
Organism: Janthinobacterium sp. BJB401; assembly: GCF_013372745.1. NCBI lineage: Bacteria > Pseudomonadati > Pseudomonadota > Betaproteobacteria > Burkholderiales > Oxalobacteraceae > Janthinobacterium > Janthinobacterium sp. BJB401. The sequence continues at coordinate 7,117 of NZ_JABXFH010000023.1, forward strand.
CTGGAAGACCTGGTCGACAGCACGGTTGCCGAGGAAACACTGGCGATCGCCACCAAGCTGTATGACGTGCTGGCCAATTTCGTGCTGCGGGCCGGGGGCGCGTGGAGCGGCGTCGGCAAGCATCTGGCGCGCCGGCTCAGGGCCTACAGCCCGGTGATCGCGGACGACCTGCATGCCGCCATGCGCGCGGTCCTGCTCGACCCGCCGGCCGGCAAGCAGGCGTTTGGCGACCTGGTCGCGCGTGCCCTGCAGCCGTATGGCGGCCCCTTGCTCGACGGGTTTGCCCTGCATGCGCCGGCGGAATGGAAGAGTGACACGCCAGCGCTTGCCGCCTGAGGCGGTTGGCACCGTGTTGATGCGCACGGTGCAGGGGCGGCCGGTACAGCTATTCGGTTTTCCGCTGGTCTTCATGACCGTCCTGATCGACGTCCTGTGCGCGGGACTGGTGGCCCCCGTCTTGCCGCGTTTGCTGCTGCAATTGAGGGACAGTCCCGCCCAGCCCGTGTTATGGCTCGGTTACCTGGGGATGCTGTTTTCGCTGTCGCAAATGTTTGCCTTGCCACTGCTGGGGGCGCTGTCGGACCGCTTTGGCCGGCGCCCGCTGCTGCTGCTGTCGAACCTGGGCGTGGCCGTGTATTTTTTCTGCCTGGCCGATACGGAAACGCTGGCCCAATTGGTGCTGGGGCGTATCTTGTGCGGCATCACCGCCTCCAGCTTTGGCATCGCCTATGCGTTCATTGCCGACTGTTCCGAGGGCGCCGCGCGCACCCGCGCGTTTGCCTCGATGGGCGCGGCCTACAGCATGGGACTGGTGGCCGGGCCGGCCCTGGGCGGTTGGCTGGGCAATATCGATGTGCGCCTGCCCTTCTACCTTGCCGGCTGGCTGTCGCTCGGCAATCTCGTGTACGGCGTGCTGGTCTTGCCTGAATCTTTGCCACTGGACAAGCGCGTTCCCGTCAGCTGGCGCATGAGCAATCCATTCGGCGCCTTGTGCGAGTTGGCCAGGCGTCCCGAACTGCGTTTCCTGACCCTGGCGTATCTGCTGGTGGCCAGCGCGCACTGGTCGATTGCCGTGGCGTTCGTGTTTTACACGCAGCAGCGCTATGGCTGGGACTCCACCCAGGTCGGCTTGATGCTTGCCGTGCTGGCAGGCTGGGGCGGCGTGGCGCAGCTGAAATGCGCCCCGTTTCTGATGGCGCGATACGGCCCGCGGCGTACGGCCATGCTGGCCTATGCCGGCTGCTGTGCCGGCTTCTTGTGTCTTGCTCTGTCGCGCCAGTCGGCGGGGGCGTACCTGGCCATTTTTTTGCTCGGCGTGGGAGAAATGGCCAACCCGGCGCTGCAGGGTCTGCTGACCAGTGCCGTGTCGGCGCGGCAGCAGGGCTGGCTGCAGGGCGCCGTCAAGAGCGCCGGCAGCCTGGCGGGGCTGGCGACACCGGCCCTGTTCGCCATGCTGGTCGCCGTCGATCCTGCCAGCCACGACAGCGGTGCTGCGTTTGTCCTGGCTGCCATCCTCTTGCTGGCCGCCTGCCTGGCGCTCGCCGCCAGCAAATACGCGGCGGGCAGCAAGCCGGCGTGACGCGGATCAATGCGCCGCGGCGTCTTGGCCGTATGGCCAATGTCCGCTCATGCAAAACAGGCGTGCGGCCCGCGCGGCCCATGCATGGATATGTGCTCCGAACTATTCCAGTCACAGCGTCTCTAAGAATCAGGGAAGCTATGTGCATGGCCGCTCATCGTTGTTGCCATTATCGATAACGTGATCGCATCCTTGCCGTAGCTTCATTTTTCTGTTGTGACCTAGGGGAGGAAATATGGCTGCTGATCTGAATTTACTCGATCCTGCATTAAAAAATACCATGACGCAAGTGCTGGCGCGCTGTCGGGCGGCAGGTGTGGAAATGCGGCCCAACAATGGCTTGCGCAATCCCCACGATCAGGCAAAGCTATGGCGACAATCTCGTTCTTTGGAGGAAATCGAGGCCAAAATCGACGAGTTTGAAAGCCAGGGCGCCCCATATCTTGCCGCATGCCTGAAAGAGGTTGGTCCTCAGCATGGGGAGCATGTGACCAATGCCGCTCCCGGATTTTCGTGGCATCAATGGGGACAGGCAGTTGACTGTTTTTGGCTGGTGGATGGCAAAGCGGAATGGTCATCCAGCAAATTAATCAACTGGAAAAACGGCTATCAAGTCTATGCGGCCGAGGCCAAGGCGCTTGGCTTGTTTCCCGGTGGTTACTGGAAAAGTTTCAAGGATTGGCCTCATATACAGTTGCAAATTCATGGCAGCCCGAATGTCAATAAGTCGGTCAAGGAGATCGATCAAGAAATGCAATTGAGATACGCATAGCTTGCGTTTTTCGACGTGACTAACATTACGGCGCGTCCGTCGTTTGCTTTTCCTGGACTCCCCTTGATTCGCGATATATAAAAAATACGTGGACGGCATCGCGCTGGAACGCGCCGAGACGCCGGAAGACGTGGCCGGCCTGGTGTACCGCCAGGCGCTGACAGCATAAAAAAACAGGCCACGCCGTCGGTGACGGGGTGGCCTGTTTGCCTTGCATCAAGCGTTAGTTGAAACTGACTTCCTTGCGGTTATCGCGCGCCACCCGGTCGATCATCTTGTTGTACGGATCGACACCCACCTCAAACGGTTTTTCCTTCACCGTAATCGTCACCACAGGATCGCTGCCCGACAGCACGCGCTTGTCCGTGAACAGGACCTTTTCATCCTTCTCCTTGCCGCCCGGCGCGCGCGCGAAGATGGCGATCTCTACCGGTTCGTCGTAGGCGCGCGGGCTTTCCTTGCCCTTGCCGTCCGACTCCAGCTTGGCCAGGTGCAGCTGCATCGTGACGTCCCACTGGCCATCCTTGCGCTGCACGGCTTTCGCTTGCGTCACGCGGTTATCGTAGAAGACGATCTTCTCGAACAGGTCGGTGATCAGGGCCTGCTTGTCCTGCGGCGTTTCGGCGCGGATGTAGGCCAGCAATTCCGACGACGTGGTGAACGGCGCCTGCTGGTAACCCTTGTCCTGCAGATAGCGTTTCAAGGCACGGTTCAGCGCTTGCTCGCCGATTTCATCGCGCAGGCGGTAGAACACCAGGCTGCCCTTGTTGTAGTGGATGTATTGCTGTCCCTCCACGCGCGCCAGCGGCAATTCCTCGATGGCTTCGCCGCCGCGTCCGCTCAGGTAGCGGTCCAGTTCATAGCGCAGGAAGCGGCGCATCTTGTCGCGGCCGTATTCCTTTTCCATCACCATCAGGGCCGAGTATTGCGCCAGGGACTCCATCAGCATGGTGGCGCCCTGCACATTGGCGCCGATCACCTGATGGCCCCACCACTGGTGCGCCATTTCATGCGCCGTGACGTAGAACACATAGTCGATGTCCTCCTTGTCGCGCAGGTCGGCGATGAAGCCGATGCCTTCCGAATACGGGATCGTATTGGCGAACGACTGCGCAAAGCTCTGGTAGCCCGGGAATTCCAGAATACGCACCTGCTTGTGCTGGTAGGGCGTGAACTCGGTGCTGAAATAGTCGAGCGACTTTTGCACGGACGTGATCATGCGGTCCGTGTTGTAGCCGTGTTTCTTGTCGAAATAGACCTCGATCGGCACGCCGTGCCAGTCGCCCTTCTTGACGTCCCAGCGTGCCGACAGGTAGGCGAAGAATGGCAGCATCGGCTGGTCCATCTTGTAGCGGTAATAGCGGCGGCCATCCTTTTCCCAGCTGCCTTGCAGGTAGCCGGGCGCCAGGGCGATCTGCTCGCCACTGGTGGACACCGTCGTGTCGAAATGGATCCAGTCGGCATCGCCGCCCAGCACCGTGTCGCCATACGCTGACTTGTCTTCCAGCTTGGCCATGCGCTGCGGCTCGCCCAGGCCCCGCTTGCGGCGCTCGTTGCGGTCCGTCAACTCCATTTCCTTGGCATAGCCGAAGTGCGGAAAATACGCCTGGTTGTTGAAGAAGCTGCCGTTCAGGTTGACCTGGTCCGGCGTGCCGCTGTTGGTAAAGCCTTCATGCGTGACGGCCACCGTGAAGTCGAGCGGCAGGGTGGCGCCGGGCGCCAGCGGCTGCGCCAGCTTGAGGATGCTGAAGCCGAGTTCCTCGTCGTTCAGCGTCACCTTGTGCTCAGGCAAGTTCAACCAGTGCGTTTCCAGGTCTGGGTTGCGCTGGATGCGCAAGGTGTCGAGCGCTTGCTGCGTCTTGTTTTGCAGCACGTAGTGGCCCTTGATCAACACTTTGCGCTGTTCCGGATAGATATCCACGTTGGCCTGGATGTCGGTGATCTTCGGCTGCGGCAAGTCCTTGTGCTGCTTGTACAATTTCTCGTAGCGGGCCTGCTTGTCCATGCTGACGTCGGACGTTTCGTACTGGTTCAGCACATTCGTGTTGTAGAAGATCCAGCCGCCCGTGCCGGCCCAGCACAGCAGCACCACGGCCAGCGCGGCGCCGGCGCGGCCGTGCAGACGCTGGCGCGCCAGACGCACGCGCGCGCGCCAGTCGGCGGACAGGCCGCGCACCCAGAAGGCCCGCGCCAGCATGACCAGCGCCACGGTAAACAGGCTCCAGTACAGCGCAAACCAGGCCCAGCCGGTCAGGAAGTGGCCATAGCCATTCATGTCCGAATACTTGATGGCCGGCGTGGCGGCGAAGTTGTACAGGTTGTGCTCGAAGTGCAGCATGCCCAGCACGGCTTGCGCCACCATCAACAGGATCACCAGCAGGTAGCCGATGAACTTGTTATTCGACAGCACTTGCAGGGTGAGGGCGCACAAGCCCATCAGCACGAAGAAGAGGGCGCCCAGCAGGGTGCCTTTCAGGTACAGGCCCAGTTCCACGGGCGCGCCGCCCTTGACCAGCTGGAAACCGATGGCGGTGATGATGCCCGCCAGCAGGTAGCCGGCGATGACGCCGATCAGCGCCGTGCACTTGGCCAGCAGGGGGACCCAGTTGGGCACGGGCATGGCGTCGCTGACGTCGGCGATCCTGACGTGACGTTCCTTGAAGATCAGTTCACCCGCATAAAAGGTGACGATGATGATCAGCATGAAGCTGAAGCTGTTGCTGATATTTTGCAGCATCAAATGCGTCATCGGATACACGGCCGTGCCGTACATGTTCTTGCCGACATTCGCGCCGGCGATCAGGTTGATCATGGCGAACAGCAGCATGACTAGGAAGGGCACGCTCTTGAAGACGCCGGCCGCGTCGAAGCGCAGGATTTGCCACCACTGGCGCCAGGCTGTCGCCGCGGTGAAGCGGGGCAGCGTGCGCGGCAGGTGCAGCGGCGCCGAGATGGCGGGGGCGGCCGTCTGCACCTTGTGCTTGCCGAACAAACGCTTTCCCGTACCCGTGCGCTGCGGCTTGAACAGCGCCACGGTGGCGAGGAACAGCACGGCCGTGATGCCGATCCACAGCAGGCGGTTGGCCAGCAGGAAGCCGGACAGGGGCGGCAGGCTGGCATTCGATTCGGCGGACGTGAAGTAGCGCGTCATGCGGCCAAAGGCGCGCAAGCCGAACGGGTCGAGCAGGACGGCAATCCATTCATTGTTGATGTCGCGCGTAAAGACGCCGGCCATGGCCCACAGCACGAAAAAGCCCAGCACGCCCACGTAGACGAGCATCATCGAGCGCGTGGTGGCGGCCAGCAGCATCAGCAGGGCGCCGATGAAGAGCAGGTTCGGAATGACGATGACGGCAAAGCTCCACGCATACGTGTGCAGCGAAAACGCGCCCACGCGCTGTGCATCGACCCAGGGCATGAGGGGGCCGAGCATGGTGGCCAGGGCGATGGCGGCAAAGATCACCAGGCAGGCGACAAAGCCGGCGGCGAAACGGCCGAACAGGTAGTCCCACTTGCGCATGGGTGTGGCGAACAGCATGTCGGCCATGCCCACTTCGCTATCGCGCAGCACGGCGCCGGCGATGAAGACGGTGACGAGGAACATCGACAGCAGGCTGAAAATGCCCAGCATCTGCGCCACCACCGTGGGTGCATTGCGGTTGATGTTGCCGATGGCGCCGCCGATCTGGATCGAATCGCTGCTGCTGGCGCCAAAGGCCAGCAAGGCCATGATGGCGGCAAATACCCACAGCAGCGGCTGTTTCAGCTGATAGCCGAGGTCAAACTTGAAAAATTCCTTCCACATGACGCGCTCCTCAGGCCAGAACGGCGGCTGGGGCTGCGGCCGGCGCGGCGGCGCCGTCGCGGGCAGCGTTGCGCACGTGCAGGAAGTACACGTCTTCCAGGTCCGGGGCGATCTGCGCGAAGCCGCTGTCGGGCTGGCTGTCGGCATACACATTGATTTGCGGCTTGCCGCCCACCAGGCGCGTCGACAGCACATTCAGGCTTTGCTGGTATTGCGCCAGCTCCTCCGTCGTGACGCTGCGGCGCCACACCTTGCCCAGCAGCGTGTCGATGGCCGCCTGCGGCTCGCCCTGCACCAGTACTTGACCCTTGACGATCATGGCCATGCGCGGGCACAGGTCCGTCACGTCGTCGACGATGTGGGTCGACAGGATGACCACCACCTGCTCGCCAATCTTCGCCAGCAGATTCAGGAAACGGTTGCGCTCGTCCGGGTCCAGGCCCGCCGTCGGTTCATCGACGATCACCAGGCGCGGCGCGCCCAGCAGCGCCTGGGCGATGCCGAAGCGCTGGCGCATGCCGCCCGAATACGTGCCCAGGTTGCGCTTGCGCGCTTCCCACAGATTGGTTTGCTGCAACAACGCTTCCACGGCTTCCTTGCGCGGCCCCTTCTCCGTCAAGCCTTTGAGCACGGCAAAGTGGTTGAGCAGGGTTTCCGCGCTGACCTTCGGATACACGCCGAAATCCTGCGGCAGATAGCCGAGCTGGCGGCGCAGGCCGGCCTTGTCCGTGAGTACATCGACGCCATCGAAATGGATGCTGCCGCTGTCGGGATCTTGCAATGTCGCAATGGTGCGCATCAGCGAGGACTTGCCCGCGCCATTTGGCCCCAGCAGGCCGAACATCCCGTTGGGAATCTCCAGGCTGACATTGTTGATGGCCTTGACGCCATTGGCATACGTTTTGTTCAGCTGTTTGATCGATAGCATGTGCAGCACTCTCCAGAGCTTGGGTATGAAAGCCGGCAGATGCATGTCTGCCGGTCTGTGGAAGGGGATCGCCCTTGTTTTGCAGCCGCGATGGCGGATGTTACTTAAAAACAATAATATATAGCCAATTGGGAGAAAATTAATTTTTTTGCGACCAAGTGAGGAAAGGCAGGCATGAAATGCCGGAGGGCGGGGATGAGTGACGCAGTGCTACACTCGCCCGCTTCAATGACGCCATGGTGCGGAAAGGATGGGGATATGCCTGCAATGCCAGTAAACATGACTTTGCGCGCCATTGCCCCGGGCGAAGAGGCGGCATTGGCGCAGCTGTTTCAACTGTACTGCTATGACAATTCCGCCTGGAGCGCAGAAAGCGTGCTGGCCGATGGCCGCTACGACGTGTGCGATGCGGGGCTGGCGTCGTATCTGCATGCCACCGGCCACACGGCCAGCTGGATCGAGGTCGATGGCGAGCTGGCCGGTTTTTTCCTGACGGAGCCTGGCATGGCGGGTGGGTTGCCGGTGCAGGAATTCAGCGACTTTTTCATCCTTAAGAAATACCGGCGCCGGGGTGTGGCGCTGGCAGTGCTGCGGCGTGTGCTGCTCGACAGCGCGCAGACGTGGCTGGTGGCGACGTTTCGCGACGATGCCGCAGCCTGCGCGTTCTGGCGGCAGGCGTTTGCGCGCCTGCCGTTTGCCAGTGTCGAGGCGTACGACGATCCGGCCTTGCCGCAGTTCCAGCTGACCTTGCTGAAACCGGCGGCCTGAGCGCGTTTAGAAGCGCACTTTCACATACGCCGAAGGTCCCGTCAGGCGCACGTTCAAGTCCGCATCGCGTTCGCTGTCGCGGTGCAGCTTGATTTTCGAGATGCCGTAATCGGCCACGAAGCCGATATTTTTGAACGGAAACCATTCCACGCCGATATTGCCGCCGTAGATGTGGCCGTTGATGCGCCCGCCATTTTTCTTGATGCCCGATGCTTCCGCATACATGCGCAAGTCCGGTGTAAACGCATGGCGCCAGCCCACTTCCAGCAGCGGCGCGAACGCGTGCTCGCCGATGGAATCGCGCGCCGTGGCCGTCTCGCCATTGACGATGCCGGTAGCCGTGCCGTTCAGGTTTGCATTGTAATAGGCCGCGCCCAGGCCGATGCCGAAAGTGTCGTTGCCGCTGCCCAGCCACCAACGGTACGACATCTTGGCCAGGTCCAGTTTCAGATCGGCATCTGCGCTGGCCGTGCCCGTCACGGGCTGGCCATTGATGGTGGTCTGGCCGCTGAGCGTGGGGGTATAGGATTTGTCATAGCGGTAGTAGTCGAACGCCAGGCCGTGGCGGTCGCCGATCAGCAATTCGGCCTTGATGCGCGGAATGGTCGTATGTTTGGGATTCGATTCGGGCGCATCGATGCGGCCAAACTGCGTGTCGGCGCCGATATTGATGCGCGGATCGGCGGAAAACGCCCCCACCGACAGACTGACACGGTCCAGTGCCGGCGATGGCTCGGCCCGCGCCGTGGCGGCCGCCGTGGCAATACCCAGCACACCCAGCATCATGGCGCCGCGCAAGGCGAGGTGGTGCGGGCGTGGTGGGGACAGGCGGGTGGACACGGACATGGCAGACATGGGTAACTCCTCAAGATAAAGTGAAAACTGTCGCGACGCTTGGGCGACCAACGCTGGGCAACAGTGCGATGAGGAAATGGTAGCAACTGTTACATTTCAATCACGTAGCCGCACGGCGCAAATTACCGTCGGATTTGTCCTACCACGTGTAACGGCTGGTACATGCCGACATTGCCTGCGATGGGGAACGCGGGCAAAATGGTGCGCAACAGGAGGAGACACCGCATGAGAATCGCCGCCATATCCGATATCCACGGCAACCTGGACGCGCTGGACGCCGTGCTGGCCGACATCGCCCGGCGTGGCGTGGACGTGACCGTCAATCTCGGCGATATCGTTTCGGGCCATCTGCAGCCGCGCGCCACGGCGGCGCGCCTGATGGGGCTCGGCCTGCCCACCATCCGCGGCAACCACGAGCGCCAGCTGCTGGGCGACCCGGTCCGCATGGGCGTCTCGGACGCCTATGCGCGCGCGCAACTGTTGCCGGAGCAACTAGCCTGGATCGCGGCGCTGCCCGCCACCTTGCGCCTGCGGCATGACGTGCTGCTCGTGCATGGCACGCCCAGCAGCGACCTCGTGTATTTTCTCGACAGCGTCACGCCGCAAGGCAGCCGCGCCGCCACGCCGCAAGAGGTGGCCGAACGGGCCGGTTCGGCCGACGCGGCCTTGATCCTGTGCGGCCACACGCACATGCCGCGCCAGGTGCGTTTGGCCGATGGGCGGTTGATCGTCAATCCGGGCAGCGTGGGTTTACAAGCCTACGACGACGACCATGTTTACCCGCACCTGATGGAAAACGGCACGCCGCATGCGCGCTATGCCATTGCCGAACAGGGAAGCGATGGGGCCTGGACGGCGCAGCTGCACAGCGTGGAATATGACTGGGAAAAGGCGGCCCGGCTGGCGCTGGCGAACGGGCGGCCCGACTGGGTCACGCCCTTGCGCACGGGCCGGGTCGGTTGATCAGCGGAACTCTTCGGCCACCAGATTGTACTTCTGCATCTTGTGATACAAGGTCTGTTTCGGCAAACCGAGCACCGCGCTCACTTCGCTGACGTTGCCGGAATATGCGCGCAGTTCCTGCTCGATTAGCGCGCGTTCGAAGCCGTTCACCTGTTCCGCCAGCGACAGGGGGCTGGCCAGTCCGGCCGCCAGCAAGCTCGAGGCCCCGCCGGCGATGCCCAGCACGAAGCGGTCGGCGATGTTGCGCAATTCGCGCACATTGCCGGGCCAGGAATGGGCCATCAGGTTGCGCATCTGCGCGCTGGAGACCACGGGCGCGGCGCGGTTGTAGCGGGCGGCGGCGGCCAGCACGAAGTGTTCGAACAGGATGGGAATATCCTCGCGCCGTTCGCGCAGCGGCGGCAAATGCAGCACGATCAGGTTCAGGCGGTAGTACAGGTCGCTGCGGAATTTCTGTTGCTGCGACAAGTCTTCCAGGTCCAGCTTGGCCGCCGCGATGACGCGCACATCGACGGGCGTGGGCACGTTTGAGCCCAGACGCTCGATATAGCGTTCCTGCAGCACGCGCAGCAATTTGACTTGCAGGGACAGGGGCAGCGATTCGATTTCGTCGAGGAAAAACGTGCCTTGATCCGCGTGCTCGATCTTGCCCACTTGCCGCTTGGCAGCGCCCGTAAACGCCCCCGGTTCGTGGCCGAAGACTTCGCTTTCGAATATGCTTTCGGGAATCGCGCCGCAGTTGACGGCGACGAAGTTGTGCTTGCGGCGGTGGCTGAAGTCGTGCAGGCAGCGCGCCACCATTTCCTTGCCCGTGCCCGTGTCGCCGTAGATCAACACGTCGGCCGGTTCGTCGGCAACGTCGAGTATTAGGCGCCGTATGTCGCGCATCGCCATGGAATTTCCCAATAGGCGCGATTCGATGCCGCCGCCGTCTTCGAGCTGGCGGCGCAGGCTGTGCACTTCCAGGGTCAGGCGCCGCGTTTCCAGTGCGCGCAGGATGACGTCGACCAGTTGCTCGGAAGAATACGGCTTTTCGATGAAATCATAGGCGCCCGTGCGCATGGCGTGCACGGCCATCGTGATGTCGCCGTGGCCCGTGACGAGGATCACGGGCAGGTTGGCATCGAGCGTCTTGACCGCTTGCAGCAATTCCAGACCGCTCATGCCGGGCAGGCGCACGTCGCTGACGACGATGCCGGGGAAATCGGGCGTCAGCAGTTTATAGGCCAGCTCGGCCGAGTGAAACGCCAGCACGTCCAGGCCGGCCAGCTGCAGTGCCTGCTCGCTGCCTTCGCGTACGGTGGGGTCGTCCTCGACCAGCAAGACCTTCAAGCCGTCAAACATGTTTTTCCTCCTGCGTTGCAATCTGTAGTTCGATGGTGAAGATGGCGCCGCCGCCAGGAGCGTTCTCGGCGCGCAGCACGCCGCCGAACTGGCGCGTGATCTGTTCGGAAATGGCCAGTCCCAGGCCCAGGCCCAGACCCTGCGGTTTTGTCGTGAAGAACGGTTCGAACAGGTGTTCATACACTTCCGTCGACAGGCCCGGCCCCGTGTCGGCCACGTGGATCAGCACGTGCTCGGGCGTGCATTCGACGGCCACGCGCAGGCTGCGCACGTCGCTGCCGTTCATGGCGTCGAGCGCATTCGCGTACAGGTTCACCAGCACCTGCTCGAGGCGGTTGCTTTCGCACATGGCGAAGATGTCTTCCGGCGGCAATTGCAAAGTAAAACGCACATTTTCCACCTGCAGCCGGCGCTCGACGAGGAACAGCGCATTGCTGATCGCCGTGGGGATCGAGACGGAGGTCAGGCTGGTCGTCGATTTGCGCGCAAAAATCTTCAATTGACCTGTAATAGTCCCCATCCTGGCCGCAATTTGCGAGATCTTCGCCAGATTGCGCCGCGCGTCGTCGAGCCGTCCCCGCTCGAGCAGGATGACGGCATTGTCGGACATGGTGCGTAACGCCGTCAGCGGCTGGTTCAGCTCATGCGTGATGCTGGCCGACATTTGCCCCAGCACGGCCATTTTGCCGGCTTGAAACAGTTCATTTTGCGTGATGTGGAGTTTCTGCTCGGCCTTGCTGCGCACCTCGATTTCCTGGCTCAGGCTTTGCGTCATGGCATTGAGTTCCGAGGTGCGTTCCTCGACCATGGCTTCCAGGTTGTCGTAGGCGTGTTGCAAGTCTTCGCGGGCGCGCAATTTTTGCGCCACGGCCGCGCGGCGCTGGCGCAGGTAAAAGAACAGCAGCATGAAAAAGCCCAGCAGCACGCAAGAGAAGGCGGCCGCCGCGCGCGCGCTGGCCTTGGCCTGCGCCAGGTCGGACAAATAAATGAAAGTCCAGCCTTGCGGCGATTTCAGCTTGATTTGCGTCATGACGCTGGAACTGATCTTCGGTGGCGCGTCGGCATGTTCCTGCTCGCGCACGCTGATCACGCGGGCGCCATTGCCCAGCTGGCGGTCGGAAACGAAGGGGATGGCGGCCAGCTGCTTCGAATAGTACTGGCGCGTGCGGTTGAGTTCTTCGACGATCGCCGGCGACAGCGGCGCCAGGGTCTTGTATTTCCAGTCCGCCATGGAACTGAGGAAAATCACGCCGTGCTCGTCGGCCAGCATGACCTTGTCGGCGCCCTGCACCCAGCGTTTTTCCAGGGTTTCCAGGTTCACCTTCACCGTTGCCAGGCCCAGCATGTGGCCATTCTGGTAGATACCGTGGGCAAAGAAGTAACCGGGTTCCAGCCGCGTCGTGCCCACGCCATAGAAGCGGCCCGGCGTGCCGCGCAGGGCGTCCTGGGCGTAGGGGCGGAACGAGATATTGTCGCCAATAAAGCTGTCGGGCTGCTGCCAGTTGCTGGCGGCCCGCGTGTTGCCGTCGAGGTTGCTGATGAAAATGGTCGAGGATTTCGCCTGGGCATTCATCTGCTCAAGGTAATGGTTGACCGTATCGACCAGCACCGGGTCTTCCGGATGCTGCAGCAAACGGATCACGTCGCGGTTCAGCTCCAAGGTCTTGGGCAGGAAGTCGTATTTTTCCAGCGCATTTTCCAGGCTGCTGACATACACCTCGAGGCGTTGCGCACCGCTGGCCTGCAGCTTGCCGATGGCGATGCGCTCGGTCCAGAAATACACGAGCCAGACGGTGGCCAGACAGGCGGCCAGCACCACGCCCCAGGCCAGCGTTTCGCGGCCCGACCGTTGCGACAGGCGCTGGCGCCAGGAAAGGGAGGGTTTACTACTGCTATTCATAAAATCAGCTGCCAACTTGCAAGAACCCACAGTATCGCATTTAAATATTGCGTAAAAAGAAAAAGCCGCCGGATATACATCCGGCGGCTCACGCTTTTATGTCACGGACAGTTCAAAGTCCTTAGAACGTATGGCGCATGCCCAGGTTAAAGCCGCTGTTGCCGGTGCCATCGTCGGTGGCATTGCCAACCTTGTAGGTAGCGCCGTTCTTGTTGCTGATGTGGCCGTAACCTGTGTACAGGTCGCTGCGCTTGGACAGCGCATAGAAGGCGCCGATGGCCCACTGCTGGGCGTCACGGTTGGCATTGCTCTTGTCGTTGTGGCGGATGTACGACGCGACCAGCTTGGTGGCGCCGAACGGGGCGCTGAAGCCGACGAGGATGTCATTGCTCTTGCTGTCGTCGAGGGCGCGGTTGTCGGCGTAGCCGAAGTTACCTTGCAGCACGCCAAAGTCGTAGCGCGTGGCCAGCAGGGTGTTGCGCGTTTGCTGGGTCGCCAGCGCATTTTCCTGGCGGTGGTGCGTCAGGGTCACGTTCAGCGGACCGTCGATGTAATGCACGGCGCCGCCCATGCTGCGGTTTTTCGCATTGTCGCCGGCCACTTCGCCAAAGCCATACGCCAGGTCGGCCGACAGCTTGCTCCAGGTCGGCGTGCTGTATTGCACCATGTTGTCGATGCGGTAATTCGTCGCCATAATATTCGACGCCGTGCCGGCCAGGCCGATGACAAACGGATCGGCCACGTCGCGCAGGGCCAGGTAGTACGGCGTATATTGGCGGCCCAGGGTGACGGCGCCGGCGCTGCCGGTCAGGCCCACGTACGCCTGGCGGCCGAACAGCCGGCCGCCCTGGCCCGAGGTACCGGTATCGATATTGAAACCGCTTTCCAGCACGAAAATGGCGGCCAGGCCAGCACCGAGGTCTTCCTTGCCTTTGAAGCCGATGCGCGAGCCCGAGGCGACGCCGGAGGCGACGCGGTTCAGGCGGTCTCCAGCCGCATCTTTGTCGAACACCAGGCCGGCGTCAGCCACGCCATACATGGTCACGCTCGATTGGGCCATGGCGCCGGTGGAGGCTGCGCCGAGGGTCAGCAGGGTAAACAGGACTTTTTTCATGAAAATCTCTCTAATAAGTTGGAATGACTACTGATCGCACTACCTGACTGCTTGTTACTCAACATCGACAACAAATAAATGGCCCGCTTGTGGCGGGCCATGGCGCTATCAGGCTTTGCTAGCGTGATCCGCTTCGCCCCAATGGCTTTCCGTGTTCTGGCTGGCCGCGTTGGCCGCGGCGGCTTCTTCCTCGGTGGCCAGGCCACCTTCCCACTTGGCGACGACGGCCGTGGCGACGGCATTGCCGACCGCGTTGGTGGCCGAACGGCCCATGTCGAGGAATTGGTCGACGCCCATCAGCAGCAGCAAGCCCGCTTCCGGAATATTGAACTGGTTCAGGGTAGCGGCAATCACCACCAGCGAGGCGCGCGGCACGCCGGCCATGCCTTTCGAGGTCAGCATCAGCAGCAGCAGCATGGTGATCTGCGTGCCGATCGACAGGTCGATGCCGTAGGCTTGCGCGATGAACAGCACGGCGAAGGTGCAGTACATCATCGAACCATCGAGGTTGAAGGAGTAGCCCATTGGCAACACGAAGCTGGAAATCTTGCGGTCCACGCCGAACTGATCGAGCGCCGTCAGCAGTTTTGGATACGCCGCTTCCGAGCTGGCCGTCGAGAATGCCAGCAGGAATGGTTCGCGGATCAGGCCGACGAGTTTGAAGATGCGCGGGCCGATGACGACGAAGCCGGCGCCGATCAGCAGGGCCCACAGGCACAGCAGGCCGACGTAGAAGCCGCCCATGAACTTGGCAAACGTGACCAGCACGCCCAGGCCGTGGGTGGTGATGACGGAAGCCATCGCGGCGAACACGGCCAGCGGGGCCAGGTTCATGATGGTGCCGGTGATGCGCAGCATGACTTGCGCCAGCTGGTCGACGACGGCCGTCAGGGTCTTGCCCGATTCGCCCAGGCCGGCCAGTGCGCCGCCGAAGAAGATCGAGAACACCAGCACTTGCAGGATTTCATTGTTGGCCATGGCCTCGATCGGCGACTTCGGCACCAGGTGCGTGAAGAAATCTTTCAAGGTGAAGGCGGCCGTTTTCAGATTCGTCGACGCGTGGACGTCCGGCAATGGCAAGCCCAGATTGGTGCCCAGTTGCATCAGGTTCGACAGCACCATGCCCAGCGCCAGCGAAACGAGCGAGGCGACGACGAACCAGCACATGGCTTTCAGGCCGATGCGGCCAGCCGTCTTGCCGTCGCCCATGTGGGCGATGCCGACCGTCAGGGTGGAGAACACCAGCAGCGCAATGATCATCTTGATCAGGCGCAGGAAGACGTCGGTGACGATGGAAATATTGCCAGCGATTTGAGCGCTGAGCTTGGCATCAGGGAAGGCGGTGTTGCATCCATAGCCCACGGCAATGCCGAGGATCATGGCAATCAGGATGTACAGGGTTAATGGCCGTTTCTTTTTCATTTTGACTCCTCCGGTGAAACGCCGCTGTGAGCGGATTATTGATAGCGAGCAACTCAAGCTTGGAGTCAATATTTCTCAAAAACAAGCCCTTGCGTGCCAGCGATTATTTGCAGCAAAACCTGTACATAGCAAAGGATATGCCTGAAATTGGAATTTGCTACATAACTTCTTAAGTTGTTGATTTAAGGTCGATTTTTTGTTGCTAGGATGTTGCAACTTTACACGCTTGCGCGAAATATTGGACGCGCAAGCGCATCGCTGTATGACTTTTCATACGCTAGTCGCGGCGGGGTGGCGGTAGGCCCCAAAAGGCAAGATTATCAGGACAATAAAAAAGCCCCTCCGAAGAGGGGCCCGATGTGGCGCAGTTTCTATGCTATTGATTTCAGAACTTGATATTCGCCGTCAGGCTGAACGAACGCGGCTGGCTTGGGGTGTAGCGGTAGCCGGATTTGTTGATGGCCGCCACATAGGTCTTGTCGGCCAGGTTGTAGGCATTCAGCTGCAAGTCGAGGTTCTTGTTGACGGTATAGGTTGCCATGGCGTCGAAGACCCAGTAGGCATCCACGCGGGCCGGCGTGCCGACGGCGCCATCGGTGCCGCGCAGCATTTCACCCACGTAACGCGCGCCGCCGCCGATCTTCAGCCCGAACGGCAGGGTGTACGAGGTCCAGCTGGTGAACGCCTGTTTTGGCGTGTAGGTGAGGTTCTTGTCGCCGCTGGCCGTGAAGACCTTGTTCGACTCGACCTTGGTATTCATGCGCGTATAGCCGGCGCTGACCAGCCAGTTCGGCATGATCTCGCCCACCACGCCCAGTTCCAGGCCTTGCACGCGCTTCTTGCCGGTCTGGTAATAAATGGTCGAGATCACCGGATCTTGCTCCACTTCATTCTTGACGGTGGTCTGGTAGACGGCGGCCGACAGCGACAGTTTTTGCTTCAGGAAGTCCCACTTGGTGCCGATTTCCTTGGTGATGGTTTCCTGCGGGTCATAGTTCAGGTTTTGCGCGCTGTTGGCGGCGGTGCTCAGGGCAAAATTGGTGCCTGGCGGCGCTTTCGACGTGGCCAGCAAGGCGTACACGCTGCTGTCCGGCGTCGGCTTGTACATGGCCGAGATCTTGCCGTTGGCCAGGGTGTCGCTCAGGGTCAAATGGGTAGGAATCGGCGTGCCGACCGGCAGTTTTTGTACCTGGTCCTTGCCCACGGCCGTTTGCAGGGCGACGGCGTCATACGTGGTGTTGAAATGGTCGAAGCGCACGCCGCCGTTGAAGATCCACTTGTCGCCGAACTTGATGGTGTCGAACACATACAGGCTTTGCGTGTTGACTTCGCCTTCCGTGAAGGCGCCGCTGCGCACGGGATTGTGGCCGGTGACGGTGTCGCGCGGATTCGGATTGTACAGATTGGCATCCGGCAAGGTGCCCAGGCTGGCTGGCACATAGCTGTAGTTGGTCTGTTTTTCGCTGGTGAACTCGGCGCCGGCCACCAGGGAGTGCTTCAGCACGCCCGTGTCGAATTGCGCGCTGACCACGGTCTGGTTGGTCAGGATCGTGTTTTCCTGGTCCTTCACGGTGCGCAGCGAGCGCGCCAGGGTCCAGGTCGAAGGGTCTCGCATCACCCCGTTCGTCTCCGTATTCAGGTTGCCGGCGCTGCCCATGAAGGCCGTCAGCAGGTAGTCCTGCTGGGTCTTGCCGTAGCGCGTGGTGTTCTGGAGCTGGATGTTGGACGAGAAATCATGGTCGATGCGCAAGGTGCCCATGTCGGCCTTGACCTTGTCGTAGTCCGAGGTGGAACCGTAGAAATTCTTCGGATCGACCCTGGCGGCGCTGTTCAGGTAGCTGCGGATGATCGGCTTATCCTTCGTGGCGACGTCCGGCGTCGAGTAGCCTGGCAAGCCGATGGTCGGCACGCCGCCGTCGGGCACGTTGTTTTGATCCACGTGCAGGTAGCTGGCCGTGATGCGCGTTGGCTTGCCGATGCCGAAGGTGACGGTGGGCGCGAAGGCCCAGCGCTTGTTCTTGACTTCATCGCGCGCCGCGTTGCCGCTGTCCTGCGTCATCAGGTTCAGGCGCAAAGCCGTGCCGGTATCGCTGTCGAGGACGCGGTTCCAGTCGGCCGTGGCGCGTTTCTGCTTGCCGCTGCCCGCCGTCAGCAGCGAATTGAATTTGTTTTCCATTGTGGCCGTCTTGCTGACCAGATTGATCGAGCCGGTCGGCGAACCGCGGCCGCTGTCGGTGCCCGCCGGGCCCTTCAATACGTCGATCTGTTCGATGTTGAAGACGTCGCGCGAGATGGAGCCCACGTCGCGCACGCCATCGACATAGATGCTGCCGGACGAATCGAAACCGCGCATGTAGACGGCGTCGCCCGTGTTCGTGTTGCCGTTTTCACCGAGGAAGAAGGTACCGACGCCTGGCGTGTTGCGCAGCGCTTCCGTCAGGGTCAGCGCGCCTTGCTGTTCGATCAATTCCTTCTTGATCACGACGATGGTTTGCGGCGTATTGACCAGCTCTTCCGTGTATTTCGGCGACGAGGCTTTTTCGGCCTTGAAGTCGTTTTCCTTGGAACCCACGACCTTGACTTCGTTCAGCATTTGCTGCGATGCCGGGGCACTTTGACCGGCCGGGTCGGCCGCCTGGGCGGCGACGGGCAGCAGCATCACGGCCAGGGCGGCGCCGATGTGCTGGTTGAAACGGGTTGGGGCGTGTTTGCGGCTCTTGATTGCCATCTTGCTCTCTCGATAAGGTCAGGGTAGTGGTTCCTGGCTGGCTCTGCGCCGCTGTGCTTGGGCACGCGGGCAAGTGGCTGGCGATGGAGACGGAAGGCCGTATTGTAATAAATGGGCGTTATTTCGTAAATGAGAATCGTTATC
Organism: Janthinobacterium sp. BJB401; assembly: GCF_013372745.1. Classification (NCBI taxonomy): domain Bacteria; kingdom Pseudomonadati; phylum Pseudomonadota; class Betaproteobacteria; order Burkholderiales; family Oxalobacteraceae; genus Janthinobacterium; species Janthinobacterium sp. BJB401. Next base: position 25,439 of record NZ_JABXFH010000023.1, read on the forward strand.
AGTATCGTTTACGCAACGGATTGGGTGTGCCGCAAAAAAAACACTGTCATGGTCCATGAATGCTTGCTTTGCGCCCCGGCCGCTGCTATGCGCGCAAGGCTCCGCCGGCGGGAGTATGATGAGCAACCTTTACAAATTTCTTCCCAGCATGTTGCAGACTCCCGATGCCTTTGTCCCCCTGATCGATGCGCCCGAACCGGCCCCGTCCACCGAGCAGACGCTGACGTTTGTCTTTCACCGCGGACGTTTATTGCTGCGCACGCCCGAATTGACCCTGCCGACCGCCGCCGAGGCGGCCGCGCTCGATATCGACCTGAGCCGCGCACAGCCCGTGGGCCTGTGGCAGGGCCGCTATTGCCAGACGGTCTGGACCGACGAAGAGTTGCCGCCGGGCGCCGGCCTGGCCTGGCACGGCATGCGTTCGTTGTTCAATGCCGTCGACGACGCGTTCCTGGGCCTGGCCAGCCGCGCCGTGCAGCTGGCCGAGTGGGCGCGCACACACCGCCATTGCGGCGTGTGCGCCACGCCCATGCAGCGCACGCGCGGCGAACGCTGCTTCACCTGCGCCGCCTGCGGCATGCTCGCGTATCCGCGCATTTCGCCCGCCATGATGGTGCTCATCCGCAAGGGCGACCAGGTGCTGCTGGCCATGCACAAGCACTCGCCATCGCAGCGCTTCAGTCCGCTGGCCGGTTTCCTGGAGGCGGGCGAATCGATCGAGGAAGCCGTGCACCGCGAAGTGATGGAAGAGGTGGGTTTGCGCGTGCATAACTTGCAGTACTTCATGAGCCAGTCCTGGCCATTTCCCCATTCGCTGATGATCGCGTTTACGGCCGATTACCTCGATGGCGAGATTCGTCTCGATGAAAACGAGATCGCTGAGGCGCGCTGGTTCGGCCCCGGCGATGCGTGGCCAGAAGCGAGTTCGAGCGTGTCGATTTCCGCGCTGCTGGTGGGCGCGCACCGGCCGCCGGCAGTGCCGTAAAGCGGGAGCTGCTCGGGCAGCTTGCCGCATTTTCTATATACTGGCGGCAATTGAAAATTTTAGGGTGGTGTAGCATGTCTCAAGAAGAATTCTCCGAAAACGACTGGCGCCGGCTGATCAGCAGCTTTGGCGAAGATCCGCAGCGTCCTGGCTTGCTGGAAACGCCGGCGCGCGTAGCCAAGGCGTGGAAGCACTGGACGTCCGGCTATGGCCAGGACCCGGTGGATTTGCTGAAAGCGTTCGAAGATGGCGCGGAACAGTACAACGAGCTGATCGTCGTGCGCGGCATCCCCGTCTACAGCCATTGCGAACACCATCTGGCGCCGTTCTTCGGCAAGGCCACCATCGGCTATGTGCCCAACGGCAAGATCGTCGGCCTGTCGAAACTGACGCGCCTCGTCGATTGCTTCTCCAAGCGTCTGCAAGTGCAGGAACGCATGACGATGCAGATCGCCAATGCCCTGATGGAAGTGCTGGAACCGAAATCGGTGGGCGTGGTCGTACGCTGCCGCCACCTGTGCATGGAAAGCCGCGGCATCCGCACGCCGGGCGAAGAAACCATCACCTCGGCCATGCTGGGCGAGATGCAGCCGAACCTGGCGCTGCGCACGGAGTTTCTGGCACTGGCGCGCGAAGTCTGATCTTCGGCGACGACGCGGGACGAAGGCGGCATATGCCGCCTTTTTTTATATTCTTCCGGACTCCCGCTCCGCCAGGTAGCGCGCCGGCGGTTTGCCCACGGCCTTGCGGAACATGGTGACAAAACCACTGGTGTTTTCATAACCGAGTTCCAGCGCCACCGCTTTCACGCTGCGCCCTTGCGCCAGCCGTTGCAAGGCCAGGATGACGTGCAATTGCCGGCGCCAGCGGCCCACGCTCATGCCCATTTCCTCCAGTGACTGGCGGGTCATGCTGCGCTCGCTCATGCCGATGCGGCTGGCCCATTTGGCCAGGGTGCTTTTATCGGCGGGCTGCGCCAGCAGCAGCGCGGCCAGGCGGCGCAAACGCGCATCGCGCGGCATCGGTAAATGCAAGTCTTCCACGGGCGCGGCCGCCAATTCATCGAGCAGGGTGAGCACCAGGCGTTCCTGCGCGCCCTGCAGCGCGGCCAGGGTGGAAAAACCGGCCGCCTTGGCGATCAGTTCGCGCAGCAACGGCGAGACGGCCACGGTGCAGCAAACGGAGGGCAAGGCCGGCGCCATGGCTGGCTCGACAAACAGGCAATAGCACTCCGCTTCGCCCACGCCCTGCGCCGAATGCATCAGGCCGCCCGGTATCCACACGGCGCACTGGGGCGGCACGATCCACACACCGCTTTCCACCTTGCAATGCATCACGCCGCGCGTGGCATACAGCAACTGCCCCTTGCGGTGCTGGTGCGGCGCCTGCTCCGCCTCCTCGGGCACGCTGGCCAGGCCCACGGCCAGCAGCGGACGCAACACGCCATCGATGTCGAAATCCATGAGTGACGCGGTGGCGTCCAGGCCCAGCTCGGTGGTGAGCATGCTGGGCTGCAATAGATGGGGCATGGGGACGCTTTGGCTGGATTGAATAATATTGTGGCTATTTTATGCAATGACGTCCGGCCGCGCCATCGGTATCGTGTGCTGATCCGCAGCCCCGCTTCAACGGCAACCGCCGCCGCCAGTGTTCTGATGAAGGTAAGGAGGAACGGCAACCCTTTGAAGGAGTCATCATCATGCAGCTTGATCTATCCACTTTTCCCCTCGTTTGGATGCGCCGCGAGGCAGCGCCTGCCCAGCCCGATATTCTGTTTGCCCAGTTTGACGCGCTGCTGGCGCGCCGCCAAGCGTTTGTCATTCTCAGCGAGGAAGGTTTTGACGAGGACGGGCATGAACACCCGCAGGAAGAGCGCAAGCGGGCGTCACTCTGGATGAAGCAGAACAAGGCGGCCATCCGCGCGTATATCCAGGGCATGGTGCTGGTTGAACCGAGCGCCGCCAAGCGCCTGGCCGGCAAGGCTTTTGCCGTGATGTTCGGCAAGTTCTGGGGTTATCCCCTGCATTTCGGCACTAGCCGCGACGACGCGCTCGACATCGCGCAGCATTTGCTGCACGCGTGGCTGCCGCCACAACTGCCGTCAGGCAATGGCGGCACGGCCGCGCATCAGTAACGATAATCGTTAATAAAATGCTTGGTGAAGTTGTACTTGCTGCCGCCGTCGAGCAAGTCGACCAGGCGTTTTGGCGCCGAGGCCGACATGAAGGCGTCGGCCGCGCCGCCCGTGCTGCGGAACTTCATGCCGGGGCTGAGGATCTGGTTGGCGCCGATTTTCAGGTGCTGGAAGCTTTTTGTTTTCTCATTGTTGAGAATAAAATGCAATTCCTGCTTGAAGGTCAGGAAGGGGATCTTCAGCCACCAGCCTTCGTCCGTGCCATAGCTGGCGACGCTGGCAAAATGCGTGTTCTTGTCCGTCAGGGTGGGTTTGCCCAGGCGGTCGTTGATGCGTTTCATGGCTTCATTCTTGGTCATGCTGTGCTTTCGTGATTCATCAAGTATACGGCGTGCATTTTGACACAGGCACGCCACCCCCGCCTGCCTTGCCGCCCCTATCTGCAGGCTTTTTTACTGCAATGCAGCATCAATTCTCATCAATTGTCGCAACGCATTAACAACACCGGGCAAAAATCATTGCTTCCCGGCATTGTAAATATCGGTCGTTCGAGCGTATGCTGGAGTCGTCTGAACGGTGCCGCCAGAGCACCGTCGCCGCCGCATTCCTGGCCAGCCGGGCAGGAAGCGGGCCACACCCCTTCGCCGCACAATAGAGAGTTGGAGACACAGCATGAAGAAATTGACGTTCCAGCAGAAGTTATGGATTCCCCTGATTTGCAGCCTGTTGTGCATCACCGTTATTTTTGTCTATAACGCCCTGGAAGTGCGCAAGATCCGCATCGAAGAGCGCAGCGCCGACCTGAGCAATGCCGCCGACCTGGGCCTGGGCGCCGTCAAGATGTTCGGCGACCTGGCCGCCAGCGGCGCCCTGACGAAGGAAGAAGCGCAGAAGCAGGCCACGGCCGTCATCAAGAGCATGCGTTTCGGCGAGACCGGTTATTTGTCCATCATCAACCTCGACGCCGTCGTCGTGATGAATCCCGCCGCGCCGCAAACGGATGGCAAGAACATGTCGGACTTTAAAGATGCCAACGGCACCTATCTGTACCGCGACATCGTGGCCGTCGGCAAGAGCGATGCGGGCAAGGGCTTCGTCCACTATTATTTCCCCCGTCCCGGCCAGAAGACCCCCGAACCGAAGATGAGCCGCGTGGTGGCTTACAAGCCATGGAGCTGGACCATCGTCGTCGGTGTGTACATGGACGATATCGACGCGGCATTCCGCCAGTCGCTGCTGACCTCGCTGGGCGTGCTGGTGCTGGTGTGCGGCCTGCTGGCGGGCGTCGTCGTGGTGATCAACCGCAGCTTGCGCCATGCGCTGGGCGGCGATCCCGAGTATGCGGCCGATGTGGCGGAAAAGATCGCGAATAACGATTTGAGCGGCGTCGTGCGCACGCATGCGAATGACCGCCACAGCGTGCTGTACGCGATGAAAACCATGCAAACCAACCTCGTCGATGCGATCAGCGAAATCCGCCATAGCGCCGAGACGATTGCCACGGCATCGAGCGAGATTGCCAGCGGCAATATGGACTTGTCGGCACGCACGGAAATGCAAGCCAGCTCGCTGGAAGAAACAGCCGCCTCGATGGAGGAATTGACCTCGACCGTGACGCAAAACGCGGGCAACGCCGTGCAGGCGAATGAACTGGCGCAGTCCGCTTCCGCCGTGGCGCGCCAGGGCGGCGCCGTGGTGGCGCAAGTGATCGGCACCATGGACACCATCAACGCCTCGTCGCGCAAGATCGTCGACATCATCGGCGTCATCGATGGCATCGCCTTCCAGACGAATATCCTGGCCTTGAACGCAGCCGTGGAAGCGGCGCGCGCCGGCGAACAGGGACGCGGCTTTGCCGTCGTGGCCAGCGAGGTGCGCAATCTGGCACAGCGCTCGGCGGGTGCGGCGAAGGAAATCAAGGAGCTGATCGGCGCTTCCGTCGACAGCATCGCGGCTGGCAGCACCTTGGTCGCACAGGCGGGCACGACCATGGATCAGGTGGTCGCTTCCGTCTCGCGCGTGACCGACATCATGGCCGACATCACGGCCGCCTCGCACGAGCAAAGCACGGGCATCGGCCACGTCAACCAGGCGATCACGGAAATGGATAGCGTGACGCAGCAAAATGCGGCACTGGTGGAAGAGGCGGCGGCGGCGGCGTCGAGCATGCAGGACCAGGCGGCCGTGCTGGCGCAACTGGTGGCGCGCTTCAAACTGTCGGCGCAAGAGCCGGGAACATCGCCGCGCCTGGCGGCCACTTCGGCTGGCGCACCGCGCGCCGTGGCGAAAAAGCCGCTGCGCAGCCTGGCGGCGCGCTAAGGTTTTACTGGGCTGGCGCTGCCGCTGGCGGCGCCGGTTCGAATTCCAGCTTGTCATCGACGACCACGTATTGCCCGACCGGCTGGCCCAGGTCGGCTTTCGGGTCGTTTTCCATTTCCGTCAGTTCATTGCAGGTATTCGTTTCCGCCTGCCACAACTGCTTGCCCATGCGGATATTCCACAGGCCATCGCCAGCCGCAAACAGCTCGACGGTGATGTCGGCCGGCGCATCCGTCGACAGGGTATGCAGGCGCTGGCATTGCGGCAGATTCGTCGCCATCAGCTGCACTTCCACGGTATCTTGCCAAAAATAACGTTGCTGGCGGCGCACGGTCAGGGAATGGTCCTGTCCATCGAACATGTAGATGGCGAAGTCCTGGACACAGCCTGACAGCAGGACGGACAGCGTGACGATCAGGAGTTTGCGCATGGTCGGCTTTCGTTGATGGTTCTCGGGAATGGCGGCGTTCAATTCTTGCGGCGAGAGTGGGCGCTTGCGCTGCCTGGGCGCCGTCTTGTTTTTCGCTTACGTGGCATTATATCCATGCATATCAGTTGCGGCGCGACAATAGTTATGCCAAGTGCGCCTGCCCCTACTTATCTACCTGGAAAGACCACGATGATCGACCTGTATTACTGGACCACGCCCAACGGGCACAAAGTGACGATGTTCCTGGAAGAAGCGGGCATCCCCTACAAGCTCATTCCCGTGCATATCGGCAAGGGCGAGCAATTCAAGCCCGAGTTTCTTGCCATCGCGCCCAACAACCGCATCCCCGCCATCGTCGACCAGGCGCCGGAAGATGGCGGTGCACCGCTGTCCCTGTTCGAGTCGGGCGCGATTTTGCAATACCTGGCCGAGAAAAGCGGACAATTCCTGCCGGATGACGTGCGGGGACGTGCCGAAGTCATGCAATGGCTGTTCTGGCAAATGGGCGGCCTCGGCCCTATGGCAGGGCAAAACCACCATTTCGTGCAATACGCGCCCGAACCGATCGACTATGCGATCACGCGCTACGTCAACGAAACGAACCGGCTATATGGCGTGCTGAACAAGCGCCTGGCGGACCGCGCATTCGTGGCCGGCGACAGCTATTCCATCGCGGACATGGCGATCTACCCGTGGATCGTGCCGCACGAGCGCCAGCGCCAGAAACTGGAAGATTTCCCGCACCTGGCGCGCTGGTTCGCGGCCATCGCCGCCCGTCCCGCCACCGTGCGCGCATATGCGCGGGCGGCGGAAATCAATGTGCAGCCGACCGTCAGCGGCGACGCGAAAAGCGTGCTGTTCGGGCAGACGGCGAAGACGCTCGGCTAAGCTTAATTTCCCCGGTACGTGGAAAAACCGAAAGGGCTGAGCAGCAAAGGAATGTGATAGTGCTGCTCGGTCTTTTCCACGTGGAATTGCACGGGAATTTCCGGGAAAAAAGTTTCCTGCTTCAGGCGCGCATAGTGCTCGCCTGTCTTGAACACGATACGGTAGTCGCCCGCCTGCATGGGCGCATCCACCGGATACATGGCCGCGATGCGCCCCTGCGCATTCGTCACGGCGCTGCCCAGTTGTTGCCAACCGTCGCCCTGCTTTTGCTCCAGGGTCACCGTCACGCCCGCCGTCGGCTGACCGCTCTGCAAGTCGAGGATGTGCACGCTCAAGGGATTGGCGGCGGCCAGGGCCATGCCGGACAGGCTGGCGAAGGCCAGGGCGGCAGTGATTTTTTTCAAATAGGTCATCGTTGCGTCTTTCAAAGGGTGGGGGAATCGAGTTCAGGAATGGCGGCCAGGGCGGCATGGGCGCAGGCACGGTCTTGCAGGGCGCCGCCGCCACCGGCCACGCCGATGGCGCCCACTACTTCGCCCTTGGTTCGCAAGGGCAGGCCGCCGCCCAGCAGCAACAGTTCCGGCAGTGTCGTCAAATTGGCCATGTCGGGGTTGTCGCGCGCGGCCACGGCCAGCGCCTGGGTATCGTTTTTCGTCGACAGGGCCGTGTAGGCCTTGCGCCGGCTGGCATCCGTGTTGTGCGGTCCGACGCCATCGGCGCGCTGCACAGCGACAATATTGCCGCCACGGTCCAGCACGGTAACGACGATATGCCGTCCTTGCGCCTGGCAAGCGGCCATGGCCGCGTTGGCCAGCTTGTTGGCCGCCGTCAGAGAAAGGTCATCGACCTTGCGCAGCTGGGCGTGGGCTGGACCGGCCAGCAGGCACAGCAGGGTACTGCCGAGTAACAGGGTTTTCATGTGGCTGTCCGTTGAGTAAAGTGACGCCAGTATGGCCAGTGTTACCCTACGAGAAGATGATCGCCGCATGACATTTTTATCATCCGCGGCCGTCTGCGCGCGGCGTAAAATGGTTTTATATTCTCTTTAGAAAGTGGCCATGCGCATCCTGGTAATTGAAGACGAACCGAAGACGGGCGACTATCTGCTGCGCGGCCTGGCCGAGTCCGGCTTTACGGTGAGCCTGGCGCGCAATGGCCGTGACGGCTTGCACATGGCAAGTACGGAGTCCCCCGATCTCATCGTGCTCGACGTCATGCTGCCCATCATGGACGGCTGGCAAGTCTTGCGCGCGCTGCGGCTGCAGGAAGGCGGCGCGGACGTGCCCGTGATTTTCCTCACGGCGCGCGACGAGGTGCAGGACCGGGTCAAGGGGCTGGAGCTGGGCGCCGACGATTATCTGGTGAAACCGTTCGCCTTTGCGGAACTGGTGGCGCGCATCCGTACTTTGCTGCGGCGCGGGCCACCACGCGAAGACGACGTCATCCGCATCGGCGACATGGAAATCGACGTGATGAAACGCAAGGTCAGCCGCCAAGGCCAGCGCATCACCCTGACGGCGAAGGAATTCGGCTTGCTGCATCTGCTGGCGCGGCGCCAGGGCGAAGTCTTGTCGCGCTCCATCATCGCTTCGCAAGTGTGGGACATCAATTTCGAGAGCGACACCAACGTCATAGACGCGGCCATCCGCCGCCTGCGCAGCAAGCTCGACGACCCGTTCGAACCCAAGCTGATCCACACCTTGCGGGGCATGGGCTATGTCTGCGAATTGCGCGCGCCCACGGTGGCTGACAGCGGCGCGGCCACATGAAACTGGCGCAACTCCGCCGCTCGCTGACCCTGCGCGTCACGCTCGTCTTCGTGCTGATCGTGGCGCTCGTGTCGGCCGGGCTGGGCATGCATTTGTACCGCTCGTTCGTGGCGGAAATCGAGCGCCGCGACGATATTTTGTTGCTGGGAAAACTGCGGCAGATTCAGCAATTGCTCGGTAATGCGGGCACTCTCGACATCATCCGCGAGCGGCCCCAGTATTTCCGCGACACCATGAGCGGACAAGAGAACTCCCTGGTGCGCATCGTGCGCGCCGATGGCACGCGTTTGATCGATGTCAATCCGAACGGCGAGACGGTGGCGCATGCTGTTCCTGTCGCCGTCGATGCGCCCGTCACCGACGGCGCCATCGTCAGCTGGACCAGCCGCGACGGTTATCCTGCCAGGGTGGTGGCTGCCAGCGCGCGCATTGGCGAGCCGGCACAGATGGCCGACATTTCCGTCGCCCGGGTCTACGGCGACCGCACGGCCATGTTTGCCGCCTACCGCTGGCAGATTGTCGTCTCGGTGGCCGTCAGCGCGCTGGTGGCGGCACTGCTGGCGAGCTTGATGCTGCTGCGGGGATTGCGGCCGCTGCGCAATATCGCCGCGCACGCGGCCCTCGTGCGGCCTGGCAAGCTGGAGCAGCAACTCGATGCGCGCGGCGCGCCGAGCGAGCTGCTGCCGCTGATCCAGGCCCTGAACGCCATGCTGGCGCGGCTGCAGGAAGGCTATGCGCGGCTGTCGCAGTTTTCCGCCGACCTGGCGCATGAATTCCGCACACCCGTCACCAATCTGCTGGGGCAAAGCCAGGTGATGCTGGCCCGCCCGCGCAGCGCGCACGAGTATGAACAGCTGGTGTCGTCGAATGTGGAAGAGCTGGAACGGCTGTCGCGCATGATCGACAGCATGCTGTTTCTGGCGCGCGCGCAGCAGGATGAAATGGTGCTCGTCAAGCAAGTCTTGCCTGTACAGGACGAGTTTTTAAGGCTGGCCGATTTCTTTGAAGGCCTGGCTGAAGAGCGCGAGCTGGCGCTGGCTTGCCATGGCAGCGGCAATGTGACGGCCGAACCGCAACTGCTGCGCCGCGCGCTGGGCAATTTGCTGTCGAACGCCATCCGCCACGCGGCGCCGGGCAGCACGATCTTATTGCGTTCGCATGCGACGAACGAGGGCGTGGAACTGAGCGTGAGCAACCTCGGCCCCGCCATCCCCGCGCGCCACTTGCCCCACCTGTTCGAGCGTTTTTATCGCGCCGACCCGGCCCGCAGCGATTCGGCCGCCTCTACCGGCCTGGGCCTGGCCATCGTCACGGCCATCATGCAGTTGCATGGCGGCAGCGCGAGCGTGGCGTCCGACGCGGCCGCCACGACGTTCACTTTAGTGTTTCCGCTCGAGGACTGTAGGTCGGATTAGCGCGCAAGCGCGTAATCCGACATCACGCGCCAACCATATTGTCGGATTATGGTCCTGCGGACCTCGGCGGCCCCACCTAATCCGACCTACGCCGTAAAGCATGGTCATGGGGCCGTCAACCCATCTCCACCAAAAACTCATGCATCCCAGTATGCGGCAACTGCGCGCACGCTGGCGCAAAGTGCGGCAACTGTCCCCACAGCAGCGGGTTGCCGACGATGTACACATAGTGCTGGGCGCGCGTCAGGGCCACGTTGAGCAAGTTGGGCGTGGCGGCAGCCCATTGCGCGGCGCCCACCGTGCTGTCGTCGGCGCCGAGCACCAGCATCACCACGCTTTGCTCCTTGCCCTGGAAGGTGTGCACGGTGCCCACCATCTGGCTGCTCCACTGGCGCAATTCGCGCGCCGTCGGTGCCTTGCCGTAGCCGAGGCGGCGGTCCCAGTCCATGTCGACGATGCGCGAACGCAATTCGTTGCGCACGGCCTTGAATGGCGTAATCACATACATGTCGGGCAGCTTGCCGTCGCGGCGATACAGTTTCAGCAGTACTTCCAGCACGAAATCAAGCTGCACCGGCACGACCTGCTTGTAGCTGACGGGGCCGACGGCGTCGATCCAGCGGCTGGGGCCACGCGTGAGACCCCGCGCGCCGGCCGGCGGCGTGCGGTCAGCCAGCCCGTAGACCATCTTGTCTTCGTAGGCGATGCTGTTGGCCAGCGAGAACATCGGGTCCACGCAGCGGCGGTGCACGCGCAGGGGGCTGCCGATCCACAGCGGCTGTGCGCTGCCGGCGCCGACCTGCGCGCCATAGCGGTTGGCCTTGTCGGCCAGTGTTTGCACGGAAACGGAGCTTGGCGCGTAACTGCCATCCTGCGTGTGCGGCGACAGGGCGGACAAGGTTTGCACGAGGCGGCCCGGCACTGTGAAGATGGGTTCGATCTGCAGCGGGTCGCCCACGACGACGGCGCGCTTGGCGCGCCACAGGCTGCCCAGCGCGGCCTGTGGCGGTGCCTGGCCAGCCTCATCGATGAACAGCCAGCCCAGCGATTCGGGACCCATGCCTTGGAACTGGCGCGCGAACGAGGCAAACGTGGTCGACACGACGGGCACGACCATGAACAGGCTGTGCCAGACCATGGCGATGTGCGACTGGTCATAGGCGCGCTTGTTTTTCAGCAATTTTGAGACGGCCAGCAAGTTGCCGCCAAAGCCGGGGCCACCTTTCTTTGCCACTTCCGCCAGCCACGCCTCATGCAAGGCCAGGGCCTTGGCGAACAGGCGCGAGCGCAGGCGCGCCAGGGCCGGCTCATGCCACAGGCCGCCAATTTGCAGGGCGTCGCCGTCCAGTTCGTCCAGGGTGGCTGGCGCGATGATGGTGGGGAAACGCATGCGCGCGCGGCGCAGCAGCTCCGTGCTGTCATCCCATTCGCGCTGGCGCGATTGCGCCGTGCGCAGGGCGATGTGCAGGGTGTTGCGGGCGCGCTCGCAGCGCGGCTCCAGCTCGCCCTTGAGCAGCAGCTTGATGGCGGACACGTCGCGCGCAGCCTGGCGTTGCGCTTCGGCATTGGCCACGACGGCCTCTTTGTAGGCGCGCGCCGGTGCCGTGCGGAACAGCCGGGCAAAGAAACCGGGCTGCGTCAGCGCCACCAGGCGTTCTTCTTCCAGCAATTCCTTCTTGCTGGCGAGCAGGGTGTCCTGCTGCGCCAGCGCATCGGTCAGTGCGCCATTCGCCGCATCCATTTCTTGTTCTGCAGCGATCAGCGCTTGCTGGCTGGCCTCGATGAAATCGGCTTCCGTGCAGGTGCCCACGGCTTGCCACAGGGCCGCGTATTGGGCGTGCTCGGCCAGGGCCTTTTCCACCACGTGTTCCGTCTCGCGAAACTCGCGCGCCGCCTGGGCGAAGCTGACGCCCTGGTAGCTGGCCAGCCATTGGCGGATATTTTGCGCATTCGGTGTCTTGCGCGCCGTGGTCTTGTCCCAGTCATCGTCGTAGAAATTGCTGACGAAGCGGCGGCGGTTGGCGCTGTTGCCCAGCGCACAGGACATCATGCCCCATGGCGCTTCCGCCTCGCTCAAGGCGCGGTTGGCACTATTGCCGTCGGCCACGACCCGGCGCGCCACGCTTTCAAAGTAACGCGTGCGCGCCCATTCCTTGCCCAGCTGTTTAGGTTTCGGGAGGTCGCCGGAAATGTTTTCCACCGCCGCATTGTTCGACGAAGCGACGACCATTTCAAAGCCCGTCAGTTCCGGGCGCAAGCGCGCGATGGTGATCGGGTCGCGCACGCCTTCGAAGGCCACGGCCACCTTGCCGATGAAGGCGTCGCCGGCGCGGTCCAGGCAGGACAGCACGCTGGCGCGGCGCACGATGTTGTCGGCGAACAATTCGCGCAGCAAGGTCGTCTTGCCCGTGCCCGGCGGACCGTTGACGGAAAAGATGCCGCGCTCGCTCAAGCCCGTGCGCGCGCCATGGATGGCGAACTGCTGCATCAGGCTCATGGCGTAGCTGGCGTCTTCCAGCCAGTGTCCCCGGTTCATGTTCGCCGGATTGAGCATGGCGGCCAGCGCCTGGCGTCCGGCCGGGCTGTACAGGTCGATGCGCTCATCCTGCGCCAGCGGCGTCAGATAGGCGGCGACCGTCGCGGGCAGCTTGCCGCCACGCAAGGCGCGGATGATCTGTTCCAGGTCATCGAGGTAAAAACTGTTGAGAATGTCGACGCTTGGTTCCACCGCGTCGCCAAAATCCAGCGTACGGTTCTGGCTGGACTCAAGCGTATCGGCATCCGTCACGGCGGTACGTTTCTTGCGCGTGCGCACTTGCAGCACGGCCAGCGGTTGGCCGGCGGCCGGGTGGAAGCCGGCCCAGTCGCGCAGCAGGTCGGCCAGGGCCGCGATTTCCATGCCGGACAGGGGCGACGAGACATTGCCGGCTTCGTCCGTCACCTGCTGTGGCGTGCGGCTGGCCGCGAAGTTGCGCAGGCTGTCTTGCAGCGCCAGCTGGCTATCGCTGAAGGCGTCCAGGCTCAGGCCCGACCAGTCCGGCGTACGGGCGCGGCCAAGGGCCCACGGCAAGGTTGACACGGACACGGGGTCGAACTGCGGCTCGCCCAGCGCATTGAGGTTCAGGCGGGCAAAGCACGAGCGTCCCAGCAGTTCTGTTTTTTCTGTTTCGGCCATGTTTTCCGGGCCGTTGGCCGGCGGGCAAGCCTTGTTGATTTCGGCCTTGTCGAACACGCCGAGGAACAATGAGTAGCCGTCGATCTCGCGGTCGGACGGCACTTGCCATTGCGTGGCGAACTGCAGCGGCAATTGCGCCAGCTGTTCGCGGTGCAGGAGACGCACGGTGGACTGGTCTTCAACGTCCGTGATTTGATTCAGGTCAAACGGGATAAAGAATTCGATCTTGTGCCAATACTCCAGGATAGCCAGGAGGCGCTGCTGTTCTGCCTGATTCATGATGACCAATATTTTGTAAAGCGAGCGAGGATTGTAAAGCGTATGCGCGGTGCACGTTTTGCACTTTCGCCTATTGCGCGGGCTTTGCCGCAAAAAAAGTGGTGATTGCGGACGAAAAAAAGCCAGGCAGCAACTTCCTGCCTGGCTTTCTCCCGTTGCGATGTTGCTGAGGGTTAAAACTCGTGCATTAAAACTCTTCCCATTCGCTCTCGACAGCCGCATTGCTGCGGCGCGCCGGCGCGGCCGTGACGGCCTTGCGTGCGGGTGCGGGTTTGGCTGCGGGGCGGGCGATGGCGGGCGCTGCTGGTGTTGTGCGCACTGGCGTCAGCTTGGCTGCGCTGGCGACATGGTTGCCGGTTTTAAAGAAGCCCACCACGTGCGCCAGTTCGCCCGCCTGTTCCTGCATGCTTTGCGAAGCGGCCGCCGCTTCTTCCACCAGGGCCGCGTTTTGCTGCGTGACTTCATCCATCTGGGCAATGGCCATGTTGATCTGCTCGATGCCGATGGTCTGCTCGTGCGTGGCGGAGGTGATTTCGCCCATGATGTCGGTCACGCGCACGATGCTGTCGACGATGTCGCCCATGGTCTGGCCCGCTTCGTTGACGAGGCGCGAACCCGTGTCCACGTTGGCGACGGAGGCCGCGATCAATTCCTTGATTTCCTTCGCTGCGCCAGCCGAGCGTTGGGCCAGATTGCGCACCTCGCTGGCCACGACGGCAAAGCCGCGTCCCTGCTCGCCGGCGCGCGCTGCTTCCACGGCCGCGTTCAAGGCCAGGATATTCGTCTGGAAGGCGATGCCGTCAATGACGCCGATGATGTCGACGATCTTGCGCGACGAGGCGTTGATGGTGCCCATGGTGTCGACCACTTGCGAGACGATGCTGCCGCCGCGCACGGCCACTTCCGACGCGCTTTTCGCCAGCTGGTTGGCCTGGCGCGCATTGTCCGCGTTCTGCTTCACGGTCGAGGTCAGTTCTTCCATGGCCGATGCCGTTTCTTCCAGCGAACTGGCTTGCTCTTCCGTGCGGGACGACAGGTCGAGGTTGCCGGCGGCAATTTCGCTCGATGCCGTGGAGATCGCATCCGTGCCGTGGCGCACTTGCGCCACCACGCCCAGCAGACTGTCGTTCATGGCTTTCAGGGCGCCCAGCAGGCGGCCCGTTTCATCGCTGGAATTGACGACGATGTGCGACGACAAGTCGCCCGAAGCCACGGTTTCGGCCACGCTGACGGCCGCATTGATGGGCTGGGTGATCGAGCGCGTGATGATCCAGGCAACAAAAGCGCCCAGCAGTACGGCCACGCTGCCCAGGGCAATCATGGAGGCGCGCGCGCTGGCGCTCAGCGTTTCGGCGTCCGTTGCCGCTTGCGCCGCCTGCTGCGCTTCATACGCGACCAGGCTGTCGAGCGCGCCCAGCACGATCTTCAGGCTCGGTGCCGCCTGCTGCGTCAGAAAGGCGATCGCCTCTTCCGTCTGGCCCGCATTGCGCAGCTCGATGACCTTGTTGTTCAGCGGCGCGCCCGATTTCAGGGCGGCATCGAGTTCGGCCATCAGCGCCGTTTCCTTGTCCGTCGAGATTTTCTTTTGCAAGGTTTCCTTGGCGGCGCCGTATTTCTTGCGCGACTCGCCGATCTTGGCCAGTTCCGCCTGCACCAGCGCTTCCGTCGGCGCCACCACAATGCTCGTGATCGCCAGGGTAATGTTGCGCACGTTGTCGCTCATGGTATTGGCGGCCGCCATCTTGACGTTCTTGTCGGCCACGATGTCGTGCGTGCGCGCGCTCAGTTGCCCCATGGAATACAGGCCGACGAGCAAGACGGCGACCAGCAGACCGAGGACGACAGCAAACCCGATCCCGAGCCGGGTGCCGATTTTGAATTGTGTGAGTGACATGATTGCTTTCGTGTTGCGGAAGTGAGGGAAAACGGCGACAGGCCACGGCTACGGGTTTATACGTAGCCACGGCCAGTCTGTAATTGTTCCTCAAAATTCCGCACTGCAATACAAAAACTTGTATCAAGTCCGCGAAAAGCTGAAAAACTGGTAGCAACTTAACTAAGTTGTCGTGTGGAAACAACGAGCGCGGCGCTGGATGCGGACTTAGTTTTTCGGAAACACGTGGGTGGCGAGGAAATCGATGAAGGCGCGCAGTTTCGGCGTCAGGTGGCGGCTGCTGGGCCACAGGATGCGGAAGGCGCCATCGTGCTGGCGGTGCGCGTCCAGCACCGGCTGCAAGCGGCCTGCGGCGAGCGCGGCGCGCACGGCGAAGTCGGGCAGGGCGGCGATGCCCAGGCCGCTTTCGGCAAAATGCAGCAAGGTGTCGACATTGTTGCAGTGGAGCAGGGCCGGCAAGCCGGCCGCGTGCAGGGCAGGCCATTCGGGCAAGGGCCAGGCCTCGACCTTGCCGCTGCTGGGAAACTTGTACAGCAAACAAGTGTGCTGCCTCAGGTCGGCGGGCAAGGCTGGCGTGCCGTGTTGCGCCAGATAGGCGGGCGCGGCCACCAGTTGCAGCTGGAACTGGCCCAGCTGGCGGCTCATCAAACGGCTGTCGGCGCTTTCGCCCGCGCGCACGACGGCGTCGTAGCCTTCCTCGATCACGTCGACCCGGCGGTCGCTGAAATCGAGGTCGAGCTCCACCAGCGGATAGGCGCGCGCGAACGCGGCCAGCACGGGGTTGAGCAAGCTGCCCACCTGCGGCAAGCTGACGCGCAGCCGCCCTTGCGGCGCGCTCTTGCTATTGGATAACTCGAGCTCGGCCGCTTCGATCTCGCCCAGAATGCGTCGGCAGCGTTCCAGGAACACCGTGCCTTCGCTGGTGAGCGCGATGCTGCGCGTGCTGCGCTGAAACAGGCGCACGCCGAGGCGCTCTTCCAGCCGCGCGATGCTCTTGCCCACGGCCGAGGCGGAAATGCCGAGCACCCTGCCCGCCGCCACGAAACTGCGCGTCTCCGCCGCCTGCACGAAGGCCGTGAATCCCGCCAGGTTGTCCATGTGGTTCCTCTTTGATTACGGATGCCAACGTCCGCACAGACAGAAACTATAGCCTGTTTTTCTTTGATCGCGCCTGCCTTACCTTGGCAGCCTGATCATTTGAAAGGCTGAGCCATGATGTACAACTTCTCTCCTGCGGCTTTGTCCGCCCGCATCGATCCCTTGCTGGACGTCGTGTTGCAGCAGCAGCGCCTGGTGGGCGCCGTGGTGCTGGTGCGCCAGCGTGGCCAGGAAATTTACCGCCGCGCGGCCGGCTACCTGGACCGCGAGGCGGGCACGCCCATGGTTGAGGACGCCGTCTTCCGCCTGGCATCCGTGAGCAAACCCATCGTCTCGACGGCCGCGCTGGCGCTGGTGGGGCAGGGCCGGCTGGGCCTGGATGATCTGGTGACGCGCTGGCTGCCGTATTTTGCGCCACGCCAGCCGGACGGCGCCGTGGCGGCGATGACCGTGCGGCATTTGCTTACGCACACGGCCGGCCTCGACTATGGCTTTTTCCAACCGCCGGGCGGCGCGTATGCGCGGGCAGGGGTGTCGGACGGCATGGATGCGTCCCGCATTTCCCTGGAGGACAACCTGCGCCGCCTGGCCACCGTGCCGCTCGCGTATGCACCGGGCGAGCGCTGGGCGTATTCGATCGCCACCGATGTGCTGGGCGCCGTCATCGAACAGGCGGCCGGCATGCCGCTGGCGCATGCCGTGGAATACCTGGTGACGGTGCCACTGGCCATGCGCGACACGGGTTTTGTGGCGAGCGACCCGGCGCGCCTGGCCGTCGCGTATGCGGACCGTGCAGCGGGAGAATCCCGGCCGCGCCGCTTGCTCGACGAGGGCGAAGACCATCTGCCGTTTCTCGATGGCATGGCAGGGTTTGCCTTATCTGCGGCGCGCGCCCGCGATGCGCACGCCTACCCGTCCGGCGGCGCCGGCATGGTCGGCTCGGCGCCCGACTTCATGTACCTGCTGGAAACCTTGCGCCTGGGCGGCGCGCCGCTGCTGCCGCCAGCGCTGGCGCGCCAGATGAGAGAAAACCAGACGGGCGGCTTCGACTTGCCGTTCTGGCCTGGTCGTGGCTTCGGCCTGGGTTTTACCGTCTTGACGGATCCACAGCTGGCTGCCACGCCGGAATCCACGGGCAGCTGGCGCATGGGCGGCACGTATGGCCACTCGTGGTTTGTTGATCCTGCGCAGGAGTTGTCCGTGGTGGCGTTCACGAATACGGCGCTGGAGGGCATGGCGGGGCCGTTCGTCGCGGAGCTGTGCCAGGCAGTGTATGGCGCCAAGGAAACGCCATGACCCGCCCGCACCCGATCGTCTTCCTTGCGCTGGGCCTGTTCGGCGTGTATTGCATCGAGTTTGGCGTCGTCGGCATCTTGCCGATGATCATGCAGCGCTACGGCGTGACGGCCGCGCAGGCGGGTTCCTTGGTGAGCCTGTTCGCCCTCGTGATCGCCGTGGGCGGCCCCTTTCTCGTGCTGCTGGCCACGCGCTGGCGCCGCAAGCGTGTGTTGATCGTTTCCCTGCTCGTGTTCGCGCTGGCCAGCGTGGTGTCGGCATATGCGCCGCGCTTCGGGCTGCTGCTGGCGTTGCGCATGGTGCCGGCCCTGTTCCACCCCGTGTATTTCTCGCTGGCCATGGTGGCGGCCGCCGCCCTGTATCCGCCGCAGCAATCGGCGCGGGCCGGCGCGCATGCGTTCACGGGCACCAGCATGGGCATGGTGCTGGGCATTCCGCTCACCACGTGGATTGCCGCGCAGTATGGCTACGAGGCATCGTTCCTTGCCTGCGCCCTCGTCAATGCGCTGGCGGCGCTGGGGCTATATCTGTTCCTGCCCGACACGCCGCTGGAAGCGCCAATGGCATATGGACGCCAGCTGGCCGTGCTGCGCAAACCGGCCCTGTGGCTGACCATTGCCGCCGCCGTGCTGGTGTTTGCCGCCATGTTTGCCGTGTATGCGTATGCGGCCGCGTATCTGCAGCAGGAAGCGGGCTTGTCGGCGCGACAGACGGGGCTGGCGCTGGTGGTGTTTGGTATCGGTGGCGTGGCCGGCAATCTGTTCGCGGGGCGCCAGCTGGGCGCGCAGGTGCTGCGCACGGTCCTGCTGCAACCCATGCTGCTGGGCCTGGCGTACTGGCTGCTGTACCGCTATGCGGGCAGCGGTATCGGCTGGGCGCCCATGGCGGTGCTGTTGCTGTTCTGGGGCGCGGCGCACACGAGCGGGCTGATCGTCACGCAAGTGTGGCTCAGCAGCGAAGCGCGCGAGGCGCCCGCGTTCGCCATCGGCGTGTATATCGCCGCCATCAACCTGGGCGTGACAGTGGGCGCGCTGGCCGGCGGCATCGCCATCGAGTCCTGCGGCATGCAGGGGGCGCTGGTCTGCGGCGCGCTGCTGGGTGCCTTGGCGCTGGCGGCGATTGCCGTGAAAGCGTGGCGCTACCGCACGTCGTCAGTCGGCAATATGGTTGGGGATGCGAAACAGTAAATCCGTGTCGCCGATATCCACGCCCGCTTGCGACAGCAGGGTGCTGGCCTGGCCCCGGTGGTGGGTCTGGTGGTTAAAGAAATGCATGAGCAGGCTGAAAAACGCGCGCCGGTTCGGCCCCTTGCTGTTGCGGTAATCGAGCAGGTGGTCCAGGTCTTCTTCGCGGATGGAGGCGGCCCAGGCTACGATGAGCTGGTCCAGCCATTGCCGGTGCGCGTGCATGGCGGCAAAATCCTCGGCCGCGAACAGCGGGTGCGTGAGCGAGGCGGGCGGCGTGATGGCGCGGATGGGATCGAGCAGGGGAAAGCCGGCCGGGTGTTTCGCATAGCGCTGCAGCCACAGCGTGTCGCCCACCATCACGTGGTTCAGGGTGGCCAGCAGGGAACCAAAAAAGGCGCCCCGCTCGCGCTGCAGCTCGCCGGGCGGCAGGCTGGCCGCCGCTGCGTAGACCTTGGCATTCATCCACTGGTTGTAATCGGCCATCAGGCAAATATGGGCGCAACGGCTCATGCTGGACTCCTTCAGTGGAAGAATGACAATATTAAACGGACTTCAGGAATGCGCGTATGCCGGCCAGCAACATTTCTATGGCCATCGCCGTCAGGATCAAGCCCATCAGGCGCTCGAACGCCGTCATGACCCTTGGACCCAAGGCCCGCTGCAAGCGTTCGGCGCACAGGAAGACGGCCAGCCAGACGACGGCCACGGCCGTCAGCCCCGCCACATGGGCGATGACTTCGTTCATTTCATGCGAGGAAAACAGCAGCACGGTGGCCAGCGCCGACGGGCCAGCCAGCGCGGGGATGGCCAGCGGCACGATGAACGGCTCGCCGCCCATCTCGTGATCGCTATTGCCCGCGTTTGGCTGTGGAAACACCATGCGCATGGCGATTAGGAACAAAATCACGCCGCCGCCGATGCGCAAGGCCACTTCCGACAATTGCAAGGCGTTCAGGAAATGGCGGCCGAAGAACATAAACAACAGCAAGATGCCGAAGGCGATCAGGCACTCGCGCACGACGACTTTCCAGCGCCGCTCGATGGGCACCCGTTTCAGGGCATTGACGAACAGGGAAACGTTGCCGAACGGATCGGTGACGAGCAAGAGCAGGATAAATGTCTGGAAGAAATTCTGTGTCATGGTGGTATGAATGAGGTCAACACCGCTGCCAGGATGGGCGCGGTGCGATAAGGCTTGCGATGATAACAAGAGCGGCGGCTATCGCCCATGATTATTGATGCATAGCAGCATTTTTTTTATGCGGCGATGACTTTAGCCTGGTAAAACGCGGTCGGCGTGGTGCCGAAATGCTTTTTGAACATGGCCGTGAACGCGCTTTGGCTCGTGTAGCCGTTGTCCATGGCCACGTCGATGACCTTGCTGCCATGCGCCAATTGTTCCAGCGCCCGCAGCAGCCGCGCCTGCTGGCGCCACTGGCCAAAGCGCATGCCCGTCTGTTTCTGGAACAATCGGTGCAGGCTGCGCTCGGTGATCGCCAGCTCCTGCGCCCAGTGCGCCACCGTCTGCTGTTCGCCCGGCTGTTCCATCAGCCGCGCGCAAATGCCGCGCAGGCGCGCATCGCTAGGTAATGGCAGATACAGGGGCAGCACGGGCAGGCTGTCGAGCTCGTGCAACAGCAGCTGCAGCAGATGCCAGTCGCGGCTGCCTTCCGTGAAATCGGGCGCGATGTCGACGGCCGCCACGATCAATTGCCGCAGCAGGGGACTGATGTCGAGCACGCAGCTGTGGCTAGGCAGCAATGGAGAATTGGCACAGTTGACGAACACCGTGCGCATTTTCACCGCGCCGCTCATGCGCACCCGGTGCGCGATGCCGGGCTGCAGCCACACGCCGCGCGTGGGCGGCACCACCCAGCGCCCGCCCTGCGCTTCAATGGTCATCACGCCCTCGATGGCGTACAGCAACTGCGCATGCGTGTGGCGGTGCGCGGAAATCACGTGGCCGTGCGCATAGTCGACGGCCAGCGCCATGGCGCGCGCCGTGACGGGCAGCAATTCCTGAAAGGCGTGGGAGGAACAATCCATCAAATAAGGTCAGTTTTGCGACAGGTATGGACATCTTAGCGCGAGAAAGCACAATGTGCCTGCGGCATGATGGTTCCCCGCAATGATTTATGGAGTTACGCATGCCTGTGCGCGCTTATCTGTATCCGTTCCTGGCCATGTTGCTGTGGGCCGGCAACGTCGTCGTCTCGAAGCTGGCCGCGTCCAGCATCGCCCCAACGGCCATCACCTTTTACCGTCTGGTGCTGGTCTTGCTGGTGATGACGCCATTCATCGCCCGTCCCTTGTGGCGCAACCGCGCCGCTATCCGCCGCCAGTGGTGGCAGCTGGCCCTGTGCGGCCTGATGTCGATGGCGCTGTTCCAGAGTTTGTCCTACCGCGCCGCGGAAAGCACCACGGCAACGAATATGGCCATCGTCACGGCACTGGCGCCCCTGATGACGGCCCTGCTCAGCGTGCTGCTGCTGGGCGAGCGCCTGACGGTCGGCATGGCGGCCGGCGGCGTGCTGTCGTTTGGCGGCTTGCTGTACCTGGTCGGGCGTGGCGACGTGCTGGCGCTGCTGCATCAAGGTGTGCATGCGGGCGACGCGCTGATGCTGCTCGCGTGCCTGAGCTTTGCCCTGTACGGCGTGCTGCTGCGCCGCTGGCGTCTGTCCATTCCCGCTTGGCAAGCTATTTATTGCCAGGCCCTGGCGGCGCTGGCGTGCATGCTGCCGTTCTTCCTGCTGCTGCCGCCCGGCAGCGCCAGGCTGGACGCCACCACCTTGCCGCTGATCGGCTACGCGGGCATCGGTTCGTCCATCGTGCTGTCCTACCTGTGGATCGAAGGCGTCAAACTGCTGGGGCCAAACCGCTGCAGCATCTACGTCAACCTGCTGCCCCTGCTGACGGCCCTGCTGGCCATCGTCTGGTTGCACGAAAGCATGCATGTGTACCACCTGGTCGGCGGCGGCATCTCGCTGCTGGGCGTGTTGCTGGCGCAGACGGTGCAGCGGCCCCTGTTTGGCCGGCGTCCTGGCGTGAGCGGTCTTGCCTGAACGGCCATGCATAATGGCGGTTTTTCGGCAGTGGAGTTGGCATGCGGCAAACATTTTGGATAAGCACGATGGCGGCGCTGCTGGCGCTCGGTAAGCTGGCGCCAGCACAGGCGGCGGCGCGGTTCTACGAGGGTAAGCCGATGGCCACCGCCAGCGTTGTCGAGCGCCGCGATGGCGGCGTGGTGCTGGCCTTCCTGCGGGAAAATGGCGAAGTCAACGGTTACTACTGCCAGTGCAACGGGAGCAGTGAAAAACGCATGAACCTGGACAAGTACGGCCAGGCCAGCATCGCGGCCGTGTTCCAGCTTGACCTCGACAGCGAAAGCGAAACGACGTTCGTGCTCAGCCGCAACGGCGGTCAGTACGGCTTGCATGCCTACCGCTACGAGCGCAGCGGCGGCAGGATGTTCAAGGTCGCCACTTTGCAGCCGACCCTGGACGCCATCGTGCGCGGCGCGAAAACCATGGACGAGGCGCGGGTGCGCGCTGCGCTGGCCCGTTTGCAGCTGATCGACTACAGCATCGCCTACGCACCGACGGGCGTGGCCGAGTTCGACGCCATCGAGCATGGCCACGGTACCCTGGTCTGCTATTTCAATATCGATGGTGACTTGTTGCCCGGCAAGCCGGCCGATGCGCCCGCGTTTGCCTATAAAAAAACCTTCGGGGAAAAGGATGGCCATTTCCTCACGGTGACCTATCTGCTGGGCAAGGGATGGGAAGGGGGCCGCGCGCCCAGTTATCACATCAAGTGGATCACCTGGGAAACGCAGCCGCAGCGCTTTGCCGCCAGCCAGGATGGACTATTTATCGAATACGACGTGAATTGCTGCAGGGGCAGCGTGTTTGCCCGCGGCCTGTATGCGCAGGGCAAGCGCACGGGGCAGTGGCACTATGAAGAGCCGCTCACCATCCGCTCGTCTGGCGCCTTTGTCGACGACAAGGCTGAAGGGCCATGGACGTATGCCAGCGGCGAAGAAACGACGACGGGCATGATGCAGCGTGGCCAGCGCACTGGCCGCTGGGAAGTGAGTCCGGGCGTCGAGGAATGGCGCGACGAGGGCAAGGGTAACTACCAGGGCTTCGATACCTATCTCAAGGACAGGCTGGATGGACCCAGTGAGCGCCGCGTCGAAGGCGTGGTGCACTGGCAGGGCAACTATGTCAATGGCAAGAAGCAGGGCCAGTGGGTCGAACCTGGCGGTGGCGGCAACTACGTCAATGATGTAAAACAGGGGCCGTGGAAGAAAGCGACGCCGGACGGCGGCTGGCAAGTGTTGACGATGGTTGACGGCAAGCCCGACGGCAAGCTGGAGCAATACGCGGCCAGCGGCCAGCTGGAACTGGCCGAACATTACCGCCTGGGCGAGCTTGAGGGCCCGATGGAGAGTTTCTATCCGGACGGCAAGCGGCGTTACCAGGGCAGCTTTGCCGGCGGCAAGCGCGACGGGGCGGAAACCCTGTTTTATCCCGATGGCGAAGTGCCGCAATTTCACCGCAACTGGCACAAGGGCGTGCTGCACGGCGTCAACATCGAAAATTTCCAGAACGGAAAACCGAAGCAGATCGGCGCCTATACCATGGGCAAGAAAACGGGCCGCTTCCAGTACTTCCGCGACGATGGCCAGCTCATCGAAGAAACCATGTATTAACTAATTGGCTAACATAAATGGCATTCCGGCGCGAGCGCGCACGATTGCGGAATGCCAGTTCTGCGCAAAAAACATCATCCGCTTGTTACAAAGCGTGAAAATCCATGCTGGATGTTGCTACTAGTAATCTTTCCCTGTATCTTGCAGTCAGGAAATAAAAATACAGAAAACCTCAACCCTGTTGATCTGTCTTTCACTCCTGACGATATGCGCGGGCCGCCTTCCCCCCTGCCGCCGCACACGCCGTATCGACCTGTCCTGAACAATTCACGTGACCCGCCCATCTGGCGCTTGCTGCTATCCCGTTTGGTGAACGCAGGCATGGTTGCGCCCCTACCAAGGAAAATGCATGCTGTCGAATATAACAATAAAAATGCGCCTGATCGCCACCATGAGTGTGCTGGGCTTGCTGATCGCCGTGCTGGGCGTCATGAGTATCATCAGCCTGAAATCGGCCAACAACAGCCTCAACGAGGTCTACAGCAATCAGCTGGCATCGACGCAAGCGATCGGCGAATCGCAGATTCTGCTGGGCCGCGCCCGGTTCACGATGGACCGCGTGATGGTGCATCCCGATGCGGCCGACGCCAAGGATATCCTGGCCCGTGCCGAACAATTCATGGAAGCCTCGAACAAGTCCTGGAAGGTGTACCTGGCCTTGCCGCAAAGCACGGACGAAAAGCGCCTGTCCGACGACATGGACAAGAAGCGCAGCGATTACATGAGCAACGGCTTGTTGGTCATGAGCAAGGCTTTGCGTGAAGGCAACGTTGCACAAGCGGACGGTTTGATGATGTCGGGACTGACGCCGCTGTACCGTACCCTGGACCAGGCCGCCGAAACATTGACGCAATACCAGGCCACTTCGGCCGCCGCGATGTATGCGGCCAGCCAGTCCAGCTTCCGCAGCCAGGTGGCCATGGCCATCGGCGGCATGATCGTCGGCGCCTTGCTGACCATTATTTCCAGCTTTTTGCTGCTGCGCGCCATCTTTAACCCGCTGGACCAGGCCCTGCGCCATTTCGGCGCCATTTCCGACGGCAACCTGGCCAACGACATCGTCATCACGCGCAACGACGAGATGGGCGCCTTGCTGACGGGCTTGCTGAAAATGCAGGAACGCCTGTCGACCACCGTGCGCGGCGTGCGCGACGGCAGCGGCGCCATCGCCACGGCCAGTAATGAAATCGCCTCGGGCAATCTGGACTTGTCCAGCCGCACGGAGCAGCAAGCGTCGAGCCTGGAAGAAACGGCGTCCTCGCTGGAAGAGCTGACCTCGACCGTCAAGCAGAATTCCGACAATGCGCGCCAGGCCAACCAGCTGGCCGTGTCGGCCTCGGACGTGGCGGTGAAGGGTGGCGCACTGGTGGCGCAAGTGGTCGATACCATGGGCACCATCAGCGAATCGTCGAAAAAGATCGCCGACATCATCGGCGTGATCGACGGCATCGCCTTCCAGACGAATATTTTGGCACTGAACGCGGCCGTGGAAGCGGCGCGTGCCGGCGAGCAAGGCCGCGGCTTTGCCGTCGTCGCCACGGAAGTGCGCAACCTGGCGCACCGCTCGGCCAGCGCCGCCAAGGACATCAAGATGCTGATCGAAGCGTCGGTGCAGAACGTGGGCGCCGGCAGCGCGCTGGTCAGCCAGACGGGCACGACGATGGACGAAATCGTGGCCAGCATCCGCCGCGTGACGGACATCATGGGCGAAATCAGCGCCGCCGGCCGCGAACAGGAACTGGGCATCGGTCAGATTAATCAAGCCGTGGCGGAAATGGATACCGTGACGCAACAGAATGCGGCACTGGTGGAAGAAGCGGCAGCCGCCTCGGAATCCATGCAGGAGCAGGCGGCGGCACTGGCCGAGATGGTCAGCATCTTCAAACTCGACGCCAACCATAGCGGCCCTGCCGCCAAGCCCGCCTTGCGCAAGCCTGCCACCGCCGCCGCCAGCACGGCCTTGAAACGCCCGGCACTGCGCCTGGCGCCAACCCGCGCCGCCGCAGCACCTGCCGCTGCCGCAAAACCGCGTCCAGCCAAACCTGCCGCGGACAATAGCGGCGAGTGGGAAGAGTTCTAAGTTACTGCGCCGGCAGGGTGGCCTTGCTGCCCTGTTCCTGCAAGCGCGCCGCCTCGGCCAGGGCCTGGGCGCGCGCTTCTTCCGCCGCCTGTTCCGCTTTCTCATGCGCATCGTGTCGTGCCTGCAAGGCCGCCCGCGCGCGCACGA
Organism: Janthinobacterium sp. BJB401; assembly: GCF_013372745.1. NCBI lineage: Bacteria > Pseudomonadati > Pseudomonadota > Betaproteobacteria > Burkholderiales > Oxalobacteraceae > Janthinobacterium > Janthinobacterium sp. BJB401. The sequence continues at coordinate 51,249 of NZ_JABXFH010000023.1, forward strand.
AGACGATCTTGATGGCCGCCATCACGGGCACGGACAGGAAGATGCCCACCACGCCCCCGAGCTGGTCGCCGGCCAGCAAGCCGACGATCACCATCAGCGGGCTCACTTCCACGCCTTCGCTCATCAAGTACGGATTGACCACGTAATCCTGGAACAAACGGTAGGCGGCGATAAAGCCGATCAGCCAGAACACGTGCTCGAAGCCGCTGAAACCGGCCACGACGACGGCGATGACGGCGGCTGCCAGCGGGCCGGCAAACGGGATGAATTCCAGCAAGGCTGCCGCGCCGGCCAGCAGCAGGCTGTACGGCACGCCCATCAGGGAAAAGGCGATGCTGTAGGACACAAACGTGGCGATCGACAACAGCAGCAGGGCGCGCACATAGCGCGACAGCAAGATGTCGAGGTCATCGATGATGGCGCCCCAGAGCTTCTTGTTCGGGCGGTTCAGCAGGGACAGCAAGCCGTCGCGCATGTCCGGCCCTTCCTTGATCAGCAAAAAGCTCAGCACGGGCACCAGCACCAGATAGATCAGGTTGCTGGCCGCATGCATGACGGTCAAGCCCAGTTCTTTCGCCAGTGGCATGGCTTGTCCCGTACCGCTGCTCAGCTGCGACTGCATGAACGACAGCAGGCGCGCGCGCAAGGGTTCCATGAACTCCGGCAACGGGATGCGCTCGGCAAAATTATTCCCCTTGAGCAAGGTCGGCAACTGATCGCTGAGCTTGATCGCCTCTTCCTCGATGCGCGCGCCAAAGATGGAGCCCAGTATCGCCACCAGCAAGATCACCACGAGAAAGACGATGCCGATGGCGGCCGTGCGCGGCAAGCGTTTCGGGCCATGGCGTTCCAGCAGGCCGATCAGTGGATACACGAGGTAGCTGAAGAAAATCGCAAAGACCACCACGATCAGGGTCGACGAGACCTTGTAGGTGAGAAATAGCAGGAAGGCGATGAGGAACGCCGTCCACACCATCTTGGCAACGCGCAAGTTAAAACCGAACATATGAATTCCTTAGGGCAGGAGGCGACGCAAGCGTGACTGGCTTGAAGGGCAGGGTGGGCAAGGCAGGGACAGGGCCGCGCCGCACGGCCGGAAATCATACCGCAAAATGCCAAAATGCCATGCTCTTGTGCGTAATGGCAATGCTTTCCCTGCTCTTGCGCTTATTTTTCCCGCCAGCTGGCCACGGTGATGACGACGCCATCGTCCTTGTTGGGTTCGCGCAAGGTCACCGTGTAGCGGCCGCTGGCATCGCTACCGGTGAACACCACCTTGTCGTCATGGCCCTTCACTTGCGCGCCCTTGGCCAGTTTCGCGTAGGTGTTGAGCACCCAGTGGAAATCGGCATAGCTGCGCAAGGTGATGTCGGCATCGGGCATGGGTTCGTCGCCCGCCTCGGCCGCTTCCGTGGGCGTGCGCATGGGCAAACCGGCTAGGCCGGCCGGTGTGACGATTTTGCCGCCGCTGGAACTGCTGTTCAACTCCGCATTCGGCAGCAGCAGGTGCAGCAAGCTGGCGGGAAAGCCGGGCGGCACGTCGCGCGGCTCCCAGCCGGGCTGGTCGGGGCGGGTGGTGATGTATTCCACTGCTGCAATGCTTTGCCGCTGTTCCGGCGCAGCCTGTGCCAGCATGGCCGGCACTTGTCGCGCCCAGACCAGCAGCGGCGCGGCCGTCTCGTCCTCCGCGCCTGGCGGCAGGAGCAGGGTCAGCACGGCGTGCGTGGACGGCAGGCAGGCGGGGGCGGCATCGCCGGTGGCCTGGCAATGGCCGTTGACGAGGCCCAGCGCCAACAGCTTGCGTTGCGGATCGAACAGCATGGCGGCGCGCCATGCACCGTGCGTGCCGGCATCGATGGAGGCCAGCACCGAACGTCCGTCGGGCAGCATGGTGCGCGTGATGTCATCGAGTGAATGCATGCTGTCGAGCACTTGGCGCGCGATCAGGGTGTTGCCTTGTGTATAGCTGCCGCGCGCATAGCCGAGCAGCTTGAAGACGTCGGCGCGGATCTCCGGGTGCGCACTCAGGCGCAGCGGCGGCGACGGCACGGGCACGGTGGCAGCCACGAAGGCGGCATCTTCGGCAGAAATGCCTTGTGCCATGCTGGAAAGCGGCAAGCACAGGGCGGCGCACAGCGTCAGCATGCGCAGAGTGATTTTTCCTGGGGTGTTCAATGGCCATCCTTGTCGAGTCGCCATGCCGGACTGGTTGCCGGCATGCGCGGGCCGCGATCTTAGCATTTCAGGAATAAATCCCTTTCTGCTAAGCTTGGCTATTGAATCACTGTCCCGTTGCCATGGCCAAGATCACCATTTCCATCCTCAAGATCGGCGCCCTGGACAGCTGGGACGAGGTGGACCCCGAGCAGCGCGACCCGTGGAAGATGGCGCCGCAAGCTTTGCTGGCGCTGCTAGATGCCAAACCCGGCGGCAATGCCTAGGCGGCGTTGAGCACGTAGCGGTTCTTGCCGCTTTTCTTGGCCTGGTACAAGGACTCATCGGCGCGCCGGTAGCTGTGCGACAAGTCCGCTTCCTTGATCAGTTCCGCCATGCCGATGCTGACGGACACCTTGCGTTCCGGCACAAAGGCCGCCTCGACGCTGTCGACCAGTTGCGCGGCAAAGGCGCAGGCCGCGTTCTTTTCGCCCAGGTAAATCACGGCAAACTCCTCGCCACCCAGCCGGCCGCACAGGTGCTCGCCCGACAGTTCAGATATCACGTCGGCGATCTTTTTCAGTACCTCGTCGCCCACGTCATGGCCGCACACGTCGTTGATCTGCTTGAAGTCGTCGATGTCGATCATCAGGAAATACGCGGGCGTGCGCACCGTGCGCTGCAGGGCGCGGGCGCCTTGCGTAAACATGCGGCGGTTGTTAAGCCCGGTCAAGCCATCCTTGTAAGCCATCGTCGCCAGGTCGCGCTGGGCACGGTAGTTATGGATGCGCAAGACGAGAAAATAGATATTCAGCGCCAGGCCGATGATCACACTGATGGTGACGGCCAGCACGGGCCAATGCTGGTCTGCCTGGCCCGCATGCACGGGAAACTGCCCCAGCCCCAGAATGGCCCACACGCACAGCGACACGCCCAGGTAATACGCGATGCCGCTGAAAATGGGCGCCGTCGTCAGGGTGATCATCACACCCAGCGGCAACACCCAGAAAGCGGGATCGTCTGTGCCCAGCATCAGCACGCGAAAACTGAAAGCGATGAATAGCACGCTGATGGTGCCGCTGACGATGATGGCCTGCAAGGACTTCGCATACTTGGTCAACACCAGCCCGAGCACCATGCCCGTCACGCCCAGCGCCGCCTGCGCATGATCGAGCGAGGCGCGCGGCAAGGTCAGGCTGAACGTGACCAGCCAGCAAGCCAGGCCAAACGTCAGGATGGCTATCGAAATGAAATGCAGTTCCTTGAAAAAGCGCTGCTGCTGCTCCCGTTCTCCTGAAAAGAACAGGTAATAAAAGGCAGGAGACAGGCTGCGTGAAGTGAACATTGCATTTGTCCAGGCAGACAACACGCCTTGCGGCAGGGGCGCCTCCCGGCAACGGCAGGCGGTATGGCGCGCGCACAAAATAGTTGCGCTCAGGAACTAGTGTACTGGTTTCTTGGGGGGTGTGGGGGATTGAGGCGAGGAAAACGATGGGCAGTGTCCTGCTGCTGCCACAGTATGAAGGAAGGGCGCTTATTGCTCGATCAGTACAGTTATACCGAAGCCATGCTGACACCGCCAGCATCGTCGGCGTCTTGACGCGATGTTGGGCGGCAAGTTGGAACAAGTGTTGTAAACCTTTTGGGAAGTGCTGTTGCCGAAGGCGGCTTGATAGCGTCAACATAAAATAAGGATTTCATTATTTCATTTTTCACCTCAAGTTGAAATAATGCTTCCATTCATGTTAACTTCAGCGCACCTATGCAACGTGGACTCACAGGGATCTACACATCGACCATTGCCGGCGATATGGCGTGCCACGCCTCTGTGCCCTTGCCACTGCGCTTGCACTGGAACGCGGCAGCGTCGTTTTTCTTGACCAAGCGCGAATTGGAGCGGCACTGAGTGCACGTTCTTCTTTGGCAGTAGTAATTATTTTCTCTTTCGGTGTTAGCGTTCACGCTGCGATAGATCAGATGCTTATAGCGTAGCTAAGCTAAATAAGACACTCATCGGACTGCTGCCTGTGTGGCTCACGTAGCGTACTGCTCCATGATAAACGAAGGGCGCACCTTTGCCGTTGTGTAGCTTAGATTCACGCACAAACAGATGGATTGTGAGTCCTTTTTGCTCGTGCTCGATAATGTCTCGTCCTCTTTTGTTGCTCGGTGTTGTGGAATTTTGGCTTTGCCAATGAAAGGTGCTGTCATCGACCCAATGATCGACGTACCGATGATCTGCGGCCTTGCCTTGCTTATTCAGCGTTACCAGCAACACCATTGCGTTCTTGCTGGCCAGCGTCACATGCCCGACATTCCAATTACCGATGCTATAGGTTTCGCCAAATAACGGCGCAATATCCTCGCGCTTGAATGCCTGTCCGACGGCCAAATCGAGCGGACTGACAATGGTTTTGAAACGCGCCAAGGTGTGCATATCCTCGGTGGCATCCATGTCTTGATAGTCTGTATTCGTTGCCTGCAGCACATAGCCGCCGTCAGGTGTTTTGATGATATGGCGCAGTAAATACTGGAAGCCATCGCTAGACTCATCTTGACGCTCGATTGCCATCACCGAGCCAGTAATCGAGCCCGCATTGGTGGGCGTAATATGTTCCAGTAGCAGGTAGTCGCCATCTTGAATCGGGTGTTTTCCACCGTTCATGGAATTGCCCGATGCTCTGGCGATAAAGTGTCGATGCGGATCGATATTTCCGTAGCTGGTAGGCAGATTGCGGTACTCCTCCGCATCTACAGTCCCGGTCTTAAAGTGGCCGCAAGCGATTTTTAAATTTGGGAAATATGGCAGTGCCGTCAGATTGTTCGCCTTTTCGCTGCGAACAAACGGAATCACATTATTTGTTAAATCTGCTTGGATGCGACGGACTTCATAGGTGGCCAAGCGGTAATCAATAATCTCTTGCACCATCAGTTCGAAGTTCTCCCGATGGCCGTCATGAAGCTTAAAGACGGCTTCAAATCGCCCATCTTTCATCCGGAAATCGCTATTCTTACCAGTGCTATTGCCGCCTATCCAAGCGTTGATGGGATTGCTGCACCAGTAGCGCAGCCATGCTTCGCTTTGACCATTCCCTACGCGCAGTGGCTGCGGAAGATCTGCCAACAGCGCGCGTCGCCGTTGCAGCACTTGCCATGAGCGCTCAGCCAGAGCGGCTGCTGTCGGCGGCTTATGCCAACCATCGATTTCCTGTAATGCCTCAAGCAATACCATCTTGAAGCTCTTGTTCATCGCGGTTGTTTCCAGTTCGCGCAGGAAGCTGCGATGCTTGGCGGCGATGGCTTGCTCATCTGCGTCAAGATCATCCATGGCGTGGACGAGCGCGTACCAATCGCCGTACTCCTTACGCATGGCTGGCATGCTGGCGCCGGCTCGGTAAAACTCAGCCAAGGTCGGGCGCCGCCCGAAGCTGTCACGCAAGGCGATGTACTCGTTCTTCGTTCCTTCGCTATCCAACGATTTGAGAAACTCGATCAATTCCAAATCGTAGTTGACGAAGCATCCCTCTGGCAGATCAAGCTGATTCGCCTCTGCCTTGCGTGCGAAATCTGCTAATTTTTTATAGCTGGCATCGATCTCAAACAAGGCCTCGGGTTTATGCAGAAAGCTCTTGTGATTGCCGATAAAGTCCAAAATAACCAAGCGTTCCTTGCCTTCGCTTTTGCGCAAGCCTCGCCCCAATTGCTGGAGAAATAGGATTTTGGACTCGGTAGGGCGCAGCATCATGACCGTATCGATTGCCGGCAAATCCACGCCTTCGTTAAACAGATCAACAGAGAAGATCACTGCGAGCCGTCCGTCACGCAGGCGCTCCAGCGCATCGGCACGACTCAGCGGCGAACCGGCATACACGGCAGCACAAGCGATACCCGCTTTGGAAAACTGGGCAGTCATAAATTCGGCATGCGTGACCGAGACACAAAATGCCAGCGTGCGTTGCTGCTTATGCCGCTGCCACTCCGTCAGCGCATGCTTAGCACGAGCCAGCGTCGCTAATTTATTGCTCAGTTGCTCAAGAACGAAGCGCCCGCTGCGCCAAGGTATCTCGGTGTAATCGACGGAACTGTCGAAGATGCCATAATAGTGAAACGGTACCAAGAGCTTGGCTTGGATACCGGCAAATAGCCCCCGCGTGAACACCAGATTGTCATCGCATAGCGACAAGATATCGGACTGGTCTGAACGATCTGGCGTCGCCGTTAAACCCAGCAGAAAACGTGGTGAGAAATAGCCCAGTAAGCGTCGATAGGTGGGAGCGGCCGCATGATGGAATTCGTCAACGACGATATAGTCGAAATGCTCTGGCGAGTATCGCTCCAAATGGGCTTCTTTCCCCAACGTTTGGATCGAAGCGCATAAGATATCGGCCTCGCTGTCTCTGGTTTGAGCAGCGTAAAAGCCGACGCGTGCATCGGGGCGAATACGTAGGAAAGTTTCGGCGGCTTGATTCAAAATCTCCTCCCTGTGAGCGACAAACAACACCCGTCGCGCTCCGAGCTGTTTGGCATCGAAGGCGGCAAGCCATGTTTTTCCAAGGCCGGTTGCCAGCACGACTAAACCGCGTCGAAACCCTTCATCGCGTGTCGCTCTCAGAGCGAACAAGGCTTCGATCTGGACGGTAGTTGGAACAGGGGGCGCATCTTGTTCCAGGCTACCTGGAGCTACAGCCATCGGCAAGGGAACGCGGCGAGCATCGTACTGTGCGATCCACTCATCCGTTAGGGGAATGCAGCGAGGATGCACGAACAATTCTTCAAATCTGGCGCGCGCTTCAAGATAGCCATTGTCGCCCGGATAATCGATGCGATAGTTCCATTCCAAACCATTCGTGAGCGCTTGCCTGCTGATATTGCTGGAACCAATAAATGCCGTGCCGCTTAGAACACTCTGGTCATTGAGTTGAGCGAACAGATAGGCTTTGAGGTGAAAACTGCTGCCAGCCGATTGGTACACTTTGACCTGCGCCCCCTGGGCCTGCAGCAGCATCAACAAACGCAAGGCCTCGGTATCGGTCACGTCTAAATAATCGCTCGTCAGCACCCGTACACGCGCCGGCTGGCGATTCAATTCCTTGTCACCTTTGAGTGCGCTTTGCAGGTCTGGCAGCAGCAAGCGTAGTCCTGTCGTCTTAACGAAAGCAACAGCTAAATCGACCTCGGACGCTTGATTAATCGAACTGCTCAGGTGCGGCAAAAATGGATCGCTGCCACCCGTAATCAGATGATTTTGTGATGTGACTGCACGGCGCACGAGCGCGTTTAGCCATTGCTCTGTACGGCCGGGACGTTGGTCTATTGACTGCCAGCAAGCCATGGTGTCTACCTCGGGCAAGGCGGTAAACCATGTACGCAACTGCTGCTCTTCGACATCAGTAAAGTGACGCCCATCTTGAACACGTTCTCCCGTGCCTATTTTAAAACTGAGATAAAACACACCGCCGGGTTTCAGTGCATTCCACAGACAGGCAAGCGCAGCTGGTAATTTTGCTTTTTCAACATGCAGCAAGCTGGCGCATGCCCAAATGCCGTCATAGCACGCTTGCTCTTTGACATCGATAAAACTACGCACCTGAACCTGAATGCCAGTGTGTTCCTCTGCTAAACGCGCAAGCTCATGTGAGGCATCGAAAGCGGTAACGCGATAGCCTCTGTCCAAAAATACCTTGCTATCTCGCCCCGAGCCACAACCGGCATCCAAAACGTTTCCGCCTGCGCTCACTGCAGACAAAAATCGGTCATGTAATACCGACATATCGACGCTAATCGTATTAGCAAAGAAAGTCGTCGCGTTTTGATTATAGTAGCTCAGGGTAGATGTCATCGTGCTGTTCAGTCTGATCAAAAAAAAGGCGACACATAGTGTCGCCCGATATATCAAAAAATACTGTTTACACGTCAATATTCCCCGCCCGCAGCGCATTATTCTCAATAAACGCGCGGCGCGGCTCCACATCATCGCCCATCAGCGTGGTAAAGATCTGGTCCGCGGCAATCGCGTCTTCGATCTGTACCTTCAACAAGCGGCGTACGGTCGGGTCCATCGTCGTTTCCCACAGTTGATCCGGGTTCATTTCGCCCAGACCTTTGTAGCGCTGTTTCGAGACGGTGCGTTCGGCTTCGTCGCGCAGCCATTGCATGGCCTGGTGGAAGTCGACCACGGCGATTTCCTTGATGCGCTCGCCTTCGCCGCGGCGCACGAACGCGCCTTCGCCGATCAGGCCTTCGAAGGTGGCGGCGCCGCTGCTCAGCACGGCGTAGTCCGGGCCTTGCACGAAGTCGGCGTCGATGGCGCTGACTTTGATGTTGCCGTGGTGCATGCGCTCGATGCGCAGCATGTGTTTTTCCGACAGGTCGTCGGAACGCACGTGCACTTTCACCGCGCTGTCGTTGATGGCCGTCTGCAGGGCCAGGGCGGAGGTTTCCGCCAGGTCCAGGGTCGACAGGTCCAGCTGCACGCCCGTCATGATGGCCGTCAGGGCGGCGCGGTCGATGACGCGCGTAAGACGGGTCATGATGGTGTTCGACAAGTTGAACTTGCGCACCAGTTCCGTCAGCGTTTCGCCGGAAATGCCTTCCGCGCCGGTGCGCGGCACCAGCACGGCCGTGTTCAGCGCCACCGTCATCATGTAGCTCGCTTCTTCGGCGTCATCTTTCAGATAGCGCTCGTCGCGGCCGGCTTTGACTTTGTACAGCGGCGGTTGCGCGATGTAGATGTGGCCACGCTCGACCAGTTGCGGCATCTGACGGTAGAACAGGGTCAGCAGCAGGGTCCGGATGTGGGCGCCGTCGACGTCCGCATCGGTCATGATGATGATGCGGTGGTAGCGCAGTTTCTCGACGTTGAATTCATCCGGTCCGATCGAGGTGCCGAGCGTGGCGATCAGGGTGGTGATCTGCTCGGACGACAGCATTTTCTCGAAACGGGCTTTTTCCACGTTCAAGACTTTACCGCGCAGCGGCAGAATCGCCTGGAACTTGCGGTCGCGCCCCTGTTTTGCCGAGCCACCTGCCGAGTCACCCTCGACGATGTACAGTTCGCACAGGGCGGGGTCTTTTTCCTGGCAGTCGGCCAGCTTGGCCGACAGGCCCAGGCCGTCCATGATGCCTTTGCGGCGCGTCAAATCGCGGGCCTTGCGGGCCGCTTCACGGGCGCGCGCTGCTTCCACGATCTTGCCGCAAATGATCTTGGCGTCGTTCGGTTTTTCTTGCAGGTAATCAGCCAGGGTCTTGGCGACGATCTCTTCGACCGGGCCGCGCACTTCCGACGACACCAGCTTGTCTTTCGTTTGCGACGAGAATTTCGGTTCCGGCACTTTTACCGACAAGACGCAGGTCAAGCCTTCGCGCATGTCGTCGCCGCTGATTTCCACTTTCGCCTTCTTGGCGAACTCGTGTTCATCGATGTATTTGTTGATGACGCGTGTCATCGCTGCGCGCAGACCCGTCAGGTGGGTGCCGCCATCGCGTTGCGGGATGTTATTCGTGAAGCACAGTACTTGTTCATTGTAGGCATCGTTCCACTGCATCGACACGTCAACCGAGATGTTCGTTCCCTGGTCCGACAGGCGCTCGCCCGTGGCCTGGAAAATGGTCGGGTGCAAGACCGATTTGGCCTTGTTGATGTACTCGACGAAGCCGCGCGTGCCGCCTTCGAAGGCGAAGATTTCTTCCTTGCCCGTGCGCTGGTCGGACAATTTGATCTTGACGCCATTGTTCAGGAAGGACAGTTCGCGGATGCGCTTGGCCAGGATTTCATAGTGGAATTCCACGTGCGTGAAAATCTCTTCGTCGGCCCAGAAATGCACATCGGTGCCGCGCTTGTCCGTCTCGCCGATGACCTTGATCGGCGAGGTGGCGATGTCGCCCACCATGACGATCTGGCGGTCTTGCGGCACGCCGCGCACGAATTCCATGTGATGCACTTTGCCATCGCGGCGGATGGTCAGTTTCAGCAATTTCGACAGGCCATTGACGCAAGACACGCCCACGCCGTGCAAGCCGCCCGATACTTTATAGGAGTTCTGGTCGAACTTGCCGCCCGCGTGCAGCTCGGTCATGACGATTTCCGCCGCCGAACGCTTCGGATCGTGCTTGTCGTCCATTTTCAGGCCGGTTGGTACGCCGCGGCCATTGTCGGTGATCGAGATCGAATTGTCGCTGTGGATGGTGACGTTGATGTCGGTGCAGTGGCCGGCCAGCGATTCATCGATGGAGTTGTCCAGCACTTCGAAAACCAGATGGTGCAAGCCGGTGCCGTCCGAGGTGTCGCCAATGTACATGCCCGGGCGTTTGCGTACGGCTTCCAGGCCTTCCAGGATCTGGATGGAGGAGGCGCCGTATTCTTCCGTTTTGGCCTGGATCGGGGTGTCTTGTGGATTCTCGGACATGGACTGCTTTCTCAAATAACGATTGCTGATTGATTCGGGGCTGCTGGCTGATGACCGTAGGTCGGGTTAGCCGGAACGGCGTAACCCGACAGACGGCGATTCAGCATGTCGGATTACGCTGCGCTAATCCGACCTACATCACTGCTGTGGTCTTTAAATCCGCATCGGCATGACGACATACTTGAAGTCGGCATTGTCCGGGATGGAGATCAGGGCGGACGAGTTCGAATCACCGAGCGCGATGTTGACGTATTCGCATTTCAGGTTGTTCAGCACGTCCAGCAGATACGTCACGTTGAAGCCGATGTCGACGGAGTCGCCGCCGTAGTCGATTTCCAGCTCTTCGACGGCTTCTTCCTGGTCCGCATTGGTCGAGCTGATCTTCATGCTGCCCGGGGTGATGATGCAGCGCACGCCCTTGAACTTGTCGCTGGTCATGATGGCGGCACGTTGCAGCGAGCGCAGCAGTTCATCGCGGCCGATGGTGAAGTCGTTTTTGTAGCCTTTTGGAATCACGCGCGTGTAGTCGGGGAACTTGCCTTCCACCAGCTTCGAGATCAGCTCGATGTCGGCAAAGGTCAGTTTCACCTGGTTGGCGGCGATGTCCAGTTGCACCGGCTCATCGTTTTCTTCCAGCAGACGCTGCAGTTCGATGATGGTCTTGCGTGGAATAATCACTTCCTGGCGCGCGAAGGTCTGCTCGGTGGCGACCTGGCAAAACGCCAGACGGTGGCCGTCGGTGGCCACGGCGATGACATTATTGCCATCCAGAACCAGCAGCAAGCCGTTCAGGTAGTAGCGGATATCTTGCTGCGCCATCGAGAAATGCACCATGTTGAACAGGTGCTTCAGCGTTTTTTGCGGCAGGGTGACGGACGCGTTGTAGCTTTCCGCCTGTTGCACGGTCGGAAACTCTTCCGCCGCCAGGGTTTGCAGGGCGAAACGCGACTTGCCCGTTTGCACGGTCAGCCGCTTGTTCAGCAGGGTCATCGTGACGTCGCCCGACTCGGGCAGGGCGCGCAGGATGTCCAGCAGCTTGCGCGCGGCCACGGTGGTGCCGGTGACGTCCGCGCCGGAACCGATTTCCGCGTGCGTGGTGATCTGCACTTCGGTGTCGGTCGACAGGAAGGAGACATTTTCACCGTCTTTGCGGATGAGGATATTGGCCAGAATCGGCATAGTGTGCCGACGCTCGACAATACCGCTCACGATCTGCAGTGGCCGGAGAAGGGTATCTCGGGTGGTTTTGACCAATTGCATATTTATCCTCAATGTATAGGTTGAACAGTACGACGTTTAACGTATTAATTTAACAATTGTTGCCATGGGGAGCCCCGACAGACCGGCTGCGGCGCCCTCCCAGATGATAAGGGTAAAGCACGTTTTGAGCCAGTCTTGCCCAAGCGGCCTTAGCCTTTTAGTGTTTGCTCCAGCACATGCAATTCATGGTTGCATTCCGGGTTCTTGGTGCGGTCCAGTGCGATCTTGCGCACGGCATGCAGCACCGTGGTGTGGTCGCGGCCGCCGAACAGCTCGCCGATTTCCGGCAGGCTCTTCTGTGTCAATTCCTTGGCCAGGTACATGGCGATCTGGCGCGGCCGGGCGATATTCGCGGGGCGGCGCTTCGAATACATGTCGGCAACCTTGATATTGAAGAAGTCGGCCACGGTTTTCTGGATGTTTTCCACGGAAATCTGGCGGTTCTGCACCGACAGCAAGTCCTTCAGCGCTTCCTTGACGATATCGATGGTGATGTCTTTGCCATGGAAACGCGAATACGCGAGGATCTTGCGCAGCGCGCCTTCGAGCTCGCGCACGTTCGAGCGCAAATGCTTGGCGACAAAGAAAGCCACGTCGTCGGAGAAGGTCACGCCTTCCTGCTTGGCTTTTTTCAGCAAAATTGCCACGCGCATTTCCAGCTCCGGCGGTTCGATGGCCACCGTCAGGCCCGAGTCGAAGCGCGAGATCAAACGGTCGTCCATGCCCGTGATTTCCTTCGGATACGTATCCGAGGTGATGATGATCTGTTTCTTCGCGGCAATCAATGCCTCGAACGCATAGAAAAACTCTTCCTGCGTGCGGCTCTTGCCGCCAAAGAACTGGATATCATCGATCAGCAGCATGTCGAGCGAGTGATAGTAGTGCTTGAAGTCGTCGAAACCCTTGCGCTGGTAAGCGGTCACTACGTCGCGAACGTACTGTTCCGCGTGGATGTAGCGAATTTTTGCGCCCGGATTGTCGGCCATCACCTGGTTGCCGATGGCGTGGATCAAGTGGGTTTTACCGAGGCCGACGCCGCCATAGAAGAACAGCGGGTTATACGACACGCCCGGATTGTTCGCCACCTGGATGGCGGCGGCGCGTGCCAATTGGTTGGCCTTACCAGTCACGAAGCTGTCGAAGGTCAGGTCGGTGTTGATGCGGCTCTGCTCGCGGCGCGGCGCGGCACCAATGCTCAGTTCCGGCACGCTGGGCTGCGGCTCCGCGGCGCGCGCGCTGGGCGCGCCGCCATTCGGATCGCTGGCCGGGGTGCTGGCGGTGACGGGTTTCTTCGGCAGGGCCAGGCGCGGGTCGAGCACGAACTGCACTTCCGTCGGCGCTTCGAAGTACTGAATGGCCAGGGCAGTGATGCGGCTGGCGAACTGGGTCTTGACCCAATCGAGCTTGAAGCGATTGGGCGCAGCAATGCGCAGCTTGCCCTCTTCGTAATCGAGAGGGATAAGCGGTTTGATCCACGCACTGAATTGTTGCGGTGTCAGCTCCAGTTCCAACTGCGCGGAACAGGCCTGCCAGAAATTATCCATGTATGTCTATGTGAAAAGGTGTGGGAGGGCGTATCGATTCTGCCCTGCGTTCACCGTGTTGCAAGGCCGGCGTCGCGCGAGGGCTCGCCACACGTAACGCGCTATTCTACTCCCGACTGAGAAAGTTATCCACAGGCACGACGCTTATTTTTCTGTGGCGGGGTGGGGCGCCGTGTGCATAAGAGGCGACTTATCCCCCGGTTATCCCGTCACAGGCAGTGCTGGCGCGGCCTGTGGCGGGGCCTTGCAAGCAGATGGGGGCCGGCGCGCAAATTTCCAGACGATCACGGCAATCCTTGACAAGAGGGGGGCATATGCTGAATAATTCAGGGTTCCCCGCCCGTATTCCGTGTTTATTCATTTGGAACGACAATATGGACTAAGCGTGGATTAAGCGGGCGATGAGATTGGCCAGCTTGTGCCTTGGCATAAGTGCGCGATTGTCATTGGCACCAAAAACTGACGGGACGTCAGACCCGATTTTGCATTTTTTTTGTTTTTAGCGAGACCAACATGAAACGTACTTACCAACCTTCCGTCGTTCGCCGCAAGCGTACGCACGGCTTCCGCGCTCGTATGGCTACCCGTGGTGGCCGTGATGTGCTCAACGCACGTCGCGCAAAGGGCCGCAAACGTCTGGCCGTCTAGGCTTGTCGTTGACAGCTGATCGCGTGGCTAGCTGTACTCCAGTCGGCAATCAACGCGAAGGTTCACACGACTTCGCGCGCTTTCGGCGTATCGTTAAAACGGATGAATTTTCATCCGTTTTTCGTTTGCGCCCTTCGCAAAAAACAGCGCATTTTGTGCTGTACACCCGACACAATCAATTGCCGCATGCGCGGCTGGGCGTCGTTGTGGCCAAGCGTTTCGCGCCACGCGCGGCGACCCGCAACACGATCAAGCGCGTCACGCGCGAGCTGTTTCGCAACAGCGCGATGCCGCCGGTCGACTGCGTGGTGCGTTTGTCACGCGCCGTCAACAGCAAGGATGGCCCGGCCACCACGACCAAGCTCAAAGCCGAGCTGCGTGAGGAATTGAGCCGCCTGTTCGCGGCGCAAATCGCCGCCCAGGCCCGTTCTGTTGCTGCGCCACCACCATCCGCGCCATGAAAACCCTGCTGCTGTTCCTGCTGCGCGCTTATCAGTTGCTGATCAGCCCCATGCTGGGACAGAATTGCCGTTTCTATCCGAGCTGTTCGCATTACGCGATGGAAGCGCTGCGCGTGCACGGTACGGCCAAGGGCAGCCTGCTGGCTGCCAAGCGCCTGTGCCGTTGCCACCCCTGGAATGAAGGGGGCGTCGACCCGGTGCCGCCGGCCGATGGCAAACAATCTTCAACGACCGCTTGCGGTTGCAACCACTCCTGACAAATACCCTAATGGATATCAATAAACGTACCATCCTGTGGATCGTGTTTTCCGTCTCGCTGGTAATTCTCTGGAACGAATGGATGATCTCGAACGGCAAGCCGTCGATGTTCTCCGCGAACACGGAACAAACCGCCAAGGCGCCTGCGACCCCTGCCAAGACGGCTGCTCTGGCTGCCTCGGCTGCGGCAGGCGTGCCTGCCCTGCCGGGTGAGGCTGTCGATCCCGCCGCGTTCAAGCGCGAAGTGATTACCATCACCACCGACGTCATCAAGGTCGATATCGACACCCTGGGCGGCCAGGTCAAGCGTCTGGAATTGCTGAAATTCAAAGGCGCGGGTAATCCGGGCTGGTTTGGCGGCTGCTTCGGCCTGTTCAAATGGTGCCAGCCTGACGACGGCAAGCAAAACGAAGTGCTGTTCGACGAAGGCGCGAACCACACCTACCTGGCGCAATCGGGCCTGGTCGGCGGTCCCTTCCCTACCCACGCGAGCGGTTTCACCGTGCAGCCTGGCGTGCGTACTTTGGCCGACGGCAAACAGATTCAATTGGTGATGGAAGCGGTCGAAGGCGGCGTCAAGCTGACCAAGACGTTTACCTTCAAGCGCGGCGACTACGTGATCGACGTGCGCCACGACGTCTCCAACGTGGGCGCAGCCCCTGTCACGCCGCAGCTGTACCTGCAACTGACGCATGACGGCAACAAGCCGGTCGGCGATTCGTTCTTCAACAGCAGCTTCACGGGTCCGACCCTGTACACGCCGCAAGACAAGTACCAGAAGCTGACGTTCGAGAAAATCGAAAAAGCGGCTACGGAAGACGAGAAGAAGGGCAACGACAATGCCATGAAGGGCCTGCACCCGGCGACGGCGAATGGCGGCTGGTTTGCGATTTCGCAACACTTCTTCGTGTCCGCTTTCGTTCCGCCTGAGAACGCCAAGCGCGACATCTTCACGAAGAAGGTCGGCCCCAACCTGTACGCCATCGGCAACGTGCTGCCCCTGCCTACCCTGGCGCCAGGCGCCTCGGCCAGCATGGACAGCAAGCTGTACTCGGGTCCGCAAATCGCGCACCTGCTGGAAAACGTCTCGCCTGGCCTGGAACTGGTCAAGGATTATGGTTGGCTGACCATCATCGCCAAGCCGATGTTCTGGGTCATGGAACAGATCCACAGCGTGCTGGGTAACTGGGGCTGGACCATCATCGCCTTCACGATCCTGATCAAGCTGCTGTTCTTCCCTCTGTCGGCCGCCGGCTACCGCAGCATGGCCAAGATGAAACTGGTCACGCCGAAGATGCAAGCGATCCGCGAACGCTTCAAGGGCGATCCGCAAAAGATGAACCAGGCCACGATGGAGCTGTACAAGACGGAAAAGATCAATCCGCTGGGCGGCTGCCTGCCGATCCTGATCCAGATGCCCGTCTTTATCGCGCTGTACTGGGTCTTGAACGCGTCCGTGGAAATCCGCGGCGCGCCATGGATCGGCTGGATCACCGACCTGGCCCAGCATGACCCATGGTGCATCCTGCCCGTGCTGTACGCGATCTCGATGTTCATCACGACCAAGCTGAACCCGGCCCCGGCCGATCCGATGCAAGCGAAGATGATGCTGTTCATGCCACTGGCATTCTCGGTGATGTTCTTCTTCTTCCCGTCGGGCTTGGTACTCTACTGGGTCGTCAACAACGTCCTGTCGATCGGCCAGCAATGGGTGATCACCAAGAAATACGCGCCTGCCGTCAAGTAAGTCCGGCCAGCGAATCGAAAGCCCGCCGAGTGCGGGCTTTTTTTTAATCTACAATATCCCCATGAAACTCGACTCTTCCCCTATCGCCGCCATCGCCACCGCTCCGGGTCGTGGCGGCATCGGCGTGGTACGCGCCTCCGGCAAAAACCTCGCTCCGCTGATGACGGCCCTGTTCGGCGCGCAGCAACTCAAACCGCGCAACGCCACCTATCTGCCATTCACGGAAGCCGACGGCGCCATCATCGACCAGGGCATCGCCATCCACTTCAAGGGGCCGCATTCGTACACGGGCGAAGACGTGCTGGAATTGCAGGGCCATGGCGGCCCCATCGTGCTGCAACTGCTGCTGGCGCGCGTGCTGGAAGCGGGCCGTGACAGCGGCTTGCGCCTGGCCGAACCGGGCGAATTCACGCGCCGCGCGTTTTTGAATGACAAGCTTGACCTGGCGCAAGCCGAAGCTGTGGCCGACCTGATCGACGCCTCGACGGAAGCGGCGGCCAAGTCCGCTTCGCAATCGCTGTCGGGCGCGTTCTCGAACACCATCCACGCGCTGGTGGAACAGGTGACGGGACTGCGCATGCTGGTCGAAGCGACCCTGGATTTTCCGGAAGAAGAAATCGATTTCCTGGAAAAATCGAATGCGCGCGGTCAATTGAAAGCCGTCATCGAAGCATTAAACAAAGTGTTTGCGCAGGCGGCGCAGGGCGCGCTGCTGCGCGAAGGCTTGAATGTCGTGCTGGCGGGCCAGCCGAACGTGGGTAAATCGTCGCTGCTGAACGCGCTGGCGGGCGCCGACGTGGCGATCGTCACACCGATCGCCGGCACCACGCGCGACAAGGTCAGCGAAACCATCCAGATCGAAGGCATTCCACTCAACATCATCGACACGGCCGGCATCCGCAGCGCGGGCGACACCATCGACGCCGTCGAGCGCATCGGCATCGAGCGCACCTGGGGCGAGATCGGCAAGGCCGACGTGATCCTGCACCTGCTTGACGCCGACCACGGCCCCACGTTGGCCGACGAAACCATCGTCGCCGCCTTCCCCGAAGGCGTGCCCGTGGTGCGCGTGTGGAACAAGATCGATCTGTCCGGGCATAAACCCGGCGTCGACAGCATGCCGGACGCCACCCACGTGTATCTGTCGGCGCACGAGCACATCGGCATTGACCTGCTGCGCGCCGAGCTGCTGCGCATCGCCGGCTGGCAGCAGACGGGCGAATCGCTGTACCTGGCGCGCGAACGTCATCTGATCGCCTTGAAATCGGCCGGCAAGCACCTGGACATCGCGGCCGAACACGCTGCGCAGGACGACCAGTCGCTGGACCTGTTCGCCGAAGAACTGCGCCTGGCGCAGGTGCAGCTATCGAGCATCACGGGAGAATTCTCGCCTGACGATTTGCTGGGCGTGATTTTCAGCCGTTTCTGCATCGGCAAATAAGGAGGTTCGATGAAGCTGCTGCTTGCTCTGCTGTTCAGTTGCCTGCCCCTGCTGGCCGGTGCGCAGGAAAAGTTGCCGAAGGACGTGGCGCGGTTCGTCGAGAACGCCCAGATGTGCGAGCATTTTGCCGGCGAATGGGATGACAACGACAAGGCGCGCCAGCGCGAGATCACGCAAGCCGTGGCCAGTTCGTGCGGGCAGGCGCAGCGGCAGTGGAAGCGGCTGCGCGTGAAATATGCGCAGCAGCCGGCAATTCACAAAGTCATCGACGCGCATGCGAATGATGCGGTCAGGAGCTTTCGGAAATAAGTCCGAACCGTGAAAGACCGGGGGTCAGACCCTCAACACCGCTAACACAAAGGTCATTGCTAACGTGCGAGGGGGTCTGACCCCAGGTTTTGTTACCCCTTCTTCCCCTTCGCCTGTTCTTCCCTGAACTTCTGGAACGTCTCGATATGCTCGGCCTGGCGCAGCACGCGCGAGCGCGGGTCGAGCGTGTACGTGGCGCCAGCCGGCAGGGGCAGTTCGCCAAAGCCCAGCGACATGGGAACGGTATGGATTTCCTTGCCGATACGCACTTCCACCGGCATCGGGAAGGCGATGTCAGCCGGCGTCTTCCATACCAGGCGCAAGGTGTCGCCGTCACGCACGGCGGACAGTTCCGGCAATGCGGCCTGGTACAGATAGGCCTGGAAGAACCAGTCGTAATTGCTGCCCGTGACTTTGTTGACGATGGCCATGAATTCCGTCGTGCTGCCATAGCGCGGCTGGAACTGGCCCGGCTGCGGCTGTTCCGTGCCGTAGACGAGCAGGCGCACGGCGCGGAAGAAAGCGTCGTCGCCAATCAGGCCGCGCAAGGTGTGCAGCACCAGCGCCCCTTTCACATAAATATCGCCGCCCGGTCCGCCCTTTTTCAGGTCATACACTTCTTCCTCGGTTTTCGGCTTTCCCGAGACCATGGGCGCCTTGTTGACGATGCCGGCGCGCATTTGCTGCAATGAAGCGTAATACTCCTGTTCTCCCCGCAGATATTGCATGTACAGCGGCTGCATGTACGTGCCGAAGCCTTCGTGCAGCCACATGTCGTCCCAGTTGCTGTTGGTGAGCTGGTTGCCGAACCATTCATGCGCAAACTCATGCTGCAGCAGATCGTCGTAGCCATAGCTGGTCCTGGCGAATTTGTTGCCATAGGCATTGATGGTCTGGTGTTCCATGCCTTTGTGCGGCGTTTCGGCGATGCCGACTTTTTCATCGCCAAACGGGTAGGGGCCGATGACGCTTTCAAAAAAATCGAGCATGGGCGGCAATTCCGCGAACAGGGCGCCCGCCTTGGCCTCGCTTTCCGGCAGATACCAGAATTGCAGGGGGATGTGGTTGCCGTAGCGGCTCACGTACTCGCCCTGCAGGCTGCGGTAGGGCGCCACGTTGAGGGCGATGCCATACGTGCTCGGGTGTTTTGCACGCCAGTGCCAGGTGCGCCAGCCGTCGGCCTCATCCATGCCAAGCGCGATGCCGTTGCCGGCCACCACCAGCGGCGCCGGCACGATGATGTGCTGGTCGATCAGCTGTGCCTTGCCCATCGGATGGTCGATGCACGGCCAGAACAGGTCGCAGCCTTCGCCTTGCACGGCGCTGGCGATCCATGGCGCGCCAGCGGCCGTGCTCGACCACACCATGCCGCCATCCCACGGCGCTTTCACGGCGACGTGCGGCACGCCGTGGTAGACGATGCGGATGGTGGTGCGCGCGCCTGCCGCGAGGGTGGCGGGCAAGGTCATGCTCAGGCGTCCGTCCGGGTTGGCAAAGTCCTGCGGCGGCAGCGCCTTGCCGTCGATTTCGATGGCATCGACGGGCAGGTTGCGGTCCAGGTCCAGCGCGAAACGCGAGATCGGCTGCGTCGCCAGGAAGGTCAGGCGCGCGTCGCCAGCGATGCTGCGGCTGGCCGGGTCGATGCGCAAGGTCAGGTCGGCGTGTTCGAACACCACCGCCAATTGCTCCGGCGTGCGTTCGGCGCCCGAATTGAGGGTGTAGGCGGTGGGTGCGCGCGTGGCGCAGGCGCTAAGCAGCAAGCAGGAGAGCAGCAGGGGGATGTGTTTCATGGCGAAGGCGCAAGTGAACGGAACATTGATTGTAGTGTGAAGTGGCAACGTTGTCGTTTGGAAATTTTAAGGCGTCGATGGGGCAAGCGTGGCCGCCGTTGAGAAATGTCATGGGCTTCAAACGGTGCTGACGTAATCTTGCTGAGCGGCCTTGAAGTGCCGCTAGGAAAGGAAGCGCCATGGACAGCAAACAGCCCGATGTCGTGGAGTGCGAAGATGAGGTAGTGGCGCGGCCACTGCCGGCCATGCCGGAATTGATCGCCTCCTTGCCGCCGAAAGGCGCGTGCTGGTATTGCGACAAGCCGCTTGATGCCGTGCGCCGTTTCTGTTGCAAGAGTTGTGGCGTGGCGTATGCGGAAGAGGCGCAATACAACAGCTGAGTGGTAGCGGGCTGAGCGCTAGCGCCGCCGCAGCAGCGCCGCCAGTGCGCCGTCGAAATCGAACTCATGCGCAGCGGCCGCCACTTCCTGGTAGACGTGCACGCCCAGGCTGGCCGCGAGCAGGCTGGCCGAGTTTTCCAGGATGTCGATGGCCGCGCCGTCGCCTTCGCGCAGGTGGCTGGCCAGGCGCGCCAGCAGCAGCTGGATGGCGGGTGCGGCCGGATCGGGCGCCACGTCCTGCGCCGCCGTGTGGGTTGCCTCCGGCGTGCCCAGCATGCTGCTGACCGCGCCGAGCAATTGATCCTGGGCCAGTTCCAGCTGCAGCATCTGCCGGGCCAGGTCGGGCGCTTGCGCGCGCAGTGCGGACTCCAGGGTGGCCGCCAGGCCATGCACGTGGCGCGCGCCGATCATGCCGGCGGCGCCTTTTAATGTATGCGCCTTCAGGCGTGCGGAAGCGTAATTGCCCATGTCGAATTCGGCGCGGATCTGGCACGGCGTGGTGCCGTGGTCGTGCAGGAAGCGGCGCAGGATTTTCAGGTACAGGATGCGGTCGCCCATAATGCGGCCCAGTCCGTTCTCGACATCGAGAATCCGGACCATGTCGGATGCCGCAACGGCGGCATCATCATCGCAAGTGGCGTGTGGTTTCATCATGCCTGGTGTGCAGAGGGCCCCAAAACTTGTCAATTGCATTCATGCAATATCCGCTATTTTACATCCAGTTGCCCTCGCTACTGCGTCCGCTTGGCAGACGCTGCCAGACTAACGCGTCGTGAATGACCAGCTGCGCGTGACGTTCGCGCCATTGACTTTGCCGATGAAACTCACGTCATAGGTGGTGGCCGCCAGCAGGGGGGCCAGCGGGATGATGGCCGCCACCGAGCGCGATGTATTGATGGCATCGCTCTCCTTGCTGAGCAGGCGTACCGTCAGGTCCGCGCCGGCGCCACGCGGGCGCACGGTGAAGGTCGTCACGCTGAGGGTGGCGTCGAAATTCGCATGGACGCTGATCGGGTAGCCGACCACGTTCTGGTTGGGCACGGGATCGGGTTCTTCTTCATCGCTGGAGAAACTGGTGGCGACCTTGGTCTGCCCATTGAAAGGGTAGCTGACGATCTGTCCGGACGGCAAGCCGGGGCCGTAGCGGCTATTGCCGGCCAGATCGGTGGTGAAATAGGCATAGCCGCTGTTGTTGACGGCCGCACCGGCGCCACCTTCCTTGAAGATAGGTTCAAAGATGAGGAAGCGGTGATACACGGCCGTGATCAGGTTTTCCGCCATGTAGAAACCGGAGTTGGTCGCCACGCCCGCGATGACTTCGCCCCAGACGGACGTGACGCCATAGTTCGACGCAGTCAGACGGTCATACAATGTTTCGCCGGTAAAGCCGGGTTTGCCTTTAACTTGATTGTGCACCACCACATTATTGCTGTTCAGATAGTTGGAGTGGCCGAGTGCCGCGTTGTCGATCAGGCTATTGCGTACCAATGGCGCCAGGCCGATCTGGCTGCGCCGGTAATTTATCCAGTTGAAACCATCGGTGGCGATATTGTTGCTGACGACGGGAGCGCCCGGTTCCTGTATCAGCTGCCCGGCCGCGGTCGAGGTGCTCAGCGACGTCTTGTCGCCGCCATCGCCGCCACCGCAGGCGCTCAGCAGGGCTGCGCTCAGCAGGGCGGGTATCCAGTATTTCCAACGCAGTGACGAGGCAATCAAGTTGACTCCTGTATAGGTAGGCGGACAGCGGTGGGTGCCAGCGTGCTGCCCTGTGAAATGATTCTAAGGCATTTTTATATGCCGTAGAGCATCCATGACAAGATATGTCGCGCGCTCGTGCGCAGACGGTGCCGCAGCTGCGCAGGGTAGAATGAGCATAGTGCAGCGTTTGCCGCTGCGTAGCCTCATTACCGATTTCTTTGATTGCCCACAAATTTGAACACATTGCCCAAGTCGCGCCTGCAGCGCGCCAAGTACGCCTTGCCCAGCATGGTGACTTTGCTTTCGATAGCCTGCGGTTTTGCCAGCATCGTCATTTCCGTCGATAACGCGACTGTCGGCGACGCCGATGCCTACCGCCTGGCGGCCGCTTTGCTGGTGCTCGCCGGGGTATTTGACGCGCTCGACGGCTATGTCGCGCGCCTGACGAACACCAGCTCGCAGTTCGGCGTGCAGCTCGATTCCATCGCCGACGTGATGAATTTCGGCTGCGCCCCGGCCGTCCTGTTGTACTGCTATGGTTTTGTGCAGATGGGCGTGCACGATCCGCTGCTGCTGCGTTTTGGCGGCATGGCCAGCTTCTTCTTTGTGGCCTGCGGCGCCATGCGTCTGGCGCGTTTCAATGTGAATGTGGGGCGCACCGACCCCCTGTATTTCGTCGGCATGCCGATCACGGCCGGCGCCGCCTGCGTGGCGGCCGTGGTGGTGGCGTGGCCGGCGCCCATCGATTCCATGCTGCACAGCTATCTGCTGATGCTGCTGCTGGTCGGCGTGGGCAGCCTGATGGTGTCGACCTTGCGTTTCCCCAGCTCCAAGCAAAAGAAAAGCTTGGCCGCGCTGCTGGTGCTGATCGTCGCCATCGCCCTGCTGGTGTGGCTGAAGACCAGTTTCTTTGCGCTGTTCTTTGCCGTCTACATCGCCGCCACCCTGCTGCTGAACCTGGCGTGGTACCTGGGCTGGCGCGGTATTGCGCTGCCGCAGGTCTTCAACGATCCGGACGAGATAGATTAGGCTACCTCGTGCCCGCGCGCGGCGCGCAGGATGGCGAACCAGTCGCTGCGGCTGAGCGTAAACTGCGTGCCTTCCACGGCCACGCCCACGGCTTCGATGCGGCCCGTGCCCGTCAGCGGCAGGGGACGGCAAGGCAGTTGCATGATCCAGGCGAACACCACGCTGGCAAACGGACGCTGCAGCTGATCCGCGATCTGCTTGATGACATTGCGCAAGTTCTCCACATTCGCATCGCCGCCCTGGAACAGCCGGCCGCCCGCCAGCGGCGACCAGATCATCGGCGCCACGCCCACATCCTGCAAGCCGTCGAAGGTTTCGTCGAACAGGGGCGCCACGTGCAGCGGCGAAAACTCCACCTGGTTCGTCACCAGCGGGAAGCGCCGGTGCAGGCATTCGAACTGGTGGCGGCTGAAATTCGACACGCCAAAGTGCAGCACCTTGCCCGCCTGTTGCAGCTGAGTGAAGGCGCCGGCGATCTCGTCGAAATCCATCAGCGGGTCGGGACGGTGGATCAGCAGCAAGTCCAGGCGGTCCGTATGCAACTGGCGCAAGGTGTGCTCCACGGAACTGGTGATGTGGGCCGCGCTCGTGTCGTAATGCTGGATGGCATGGCCGGGGCGGTGCGGCGACAGCAGTTTGATGCCGCATTTGCTGACCAGTTCCATCTTGTCGCGCAAGCCCGGCTGCAAGGCCAGCGCTTCGCCGAACAGCCCTTCAGCGCTGTAATCGCCATAGATGTCGGCATGGTCGAAACTGGACACGCCCAGCGCCAGGCATTGCTCGATGAAAGCCAGGCGTTGCTGCGCCGACATATTCCACTCGCCGATGCGCCACATGCCGGCGACGATGCGCGACAGTTCGGGACCGTTGCTGCTCAAACGGCTGCGCGGCGCTTGCAGGCTGGCGGGAAATACATGGCTCATGGGCTGGCTTTCTGATGGTGGAGACGAAGGTGACGCCACGATTATAGCCAGCTACGCTACAGCATGCTGCGGAGAAAGCGGCGGCGAGACAGGCGAAAAAAATGCCCGCAGCATCTGCGGGCATTTTTCATGTGGTACGAGAAATAATTACTTCATCCACAGGCGCATCGAATCCCAGGCGCGGCCGAAGATCGTTGCCTGGTTGATGGTTTCCAGCGCCACGACAGGCAGTTCCAGCAGAACTTTGTCGTCGACCATCATTTTCAGCTTGCCGACCGGGGCGTTCTCAGCCAGTGGCGCGACCAGCGGGTCCTTGCGTTCCAGCACCGGTTTCATCTTGGCAGCCGTGCCTTTTGGTACGGTGACGAGCACATCGCGTGCGAAGCCGATTTTCACGGTGCCTTTCGAGCCCTTCCACACTTCCGGCGTGGCCACGGCCTGGCCTTTCGAGTACAGCTTGACCGTATCGAAGTTCTGGAAGCCCCAGTTCAGCAGCTTCTGGCTTTCCTGCGTGCGGGCCTGGTCCGACGTCGTGCCCAGCACCACGGAGATCAGGCGGCGCTCGCCGGTGCCGCCCGGACGGCGTGCCGAGGCGATCATGCAATAGCCAGCCGCTTCCGTGTGGCCCGTTTTCATGCCATCGACGGTTGGGTCCAGCCACAGCAGGCGGTTGCGGTTAGGCTGGGTGATCTTGTTGTACGTGAAGCTTTTCACGGAATCGATTTTGTAGAATTCCGGGTAATCGGCGATCACGCGCTTGGCCAGCACGGACAGGTCTTGCGCCGTGGAATAGTTATCGGGGCTAGGCAAGCCATGCGGATTGGCAAAACGCGTGTTTTTCAGGCCCATGCGCTGGGCTTCGCGGTTCATCAGCACGACGAACGTGCCTTCATCGCCAGCAACGGCTTCCGCCAGCGCCACGGCGGCGTCGTTACCCGATTGAATCATCAGGCCGTGCAGCAAGTCGTCGATCGAGACGGGGGTGGCCGGGTCGATGAACATCTTCGAGCTGCTCGAGTCGACCTTCCATGCGCGCACGGACACGTTCACTTTTTGGTCCAGCGCCAGTTTCTTTTCGCGGATGGCGGCAAACGTCAGGTAAGCCGTCATGATTTTGGTCAACGAAGCCGGCTCGATGCGGGCGTCCGGATCTTGCGAAGCAATGATCTGGCCGCTGGTGGCGTCAAGCAACAGCCAGGACTTGGCGGCGATGGTCGGGGCTGGAACGCTTTGGGCGTAGGCGGCGGAAAAGAAAAATACACTGGAGGCCAGTGCCGCTAAAAGTTTTTTCATGGAGGCTGGTCTGCGAGAAAAAGATGAAGGCTGAGGGCCATGTCGTTGCAACTTACATGGCCGCGTGGAAAAAACGGATCAATTATAGCCGTGGAGGCGCTAGTAAGCCCACACTTCAATGATCATCTGCTGCTATTGCGGGTTTGTCACCATGCCACAGGGCAATCACGAGGTTCTTGATGTGATTGAGCTTGCGGTGGAAAAAGTGGTCGGCGCCGGGGATCACGATCACGGGAATGTCTTGTGGACGGGCCCAGTCGAAGACGGCGGACAGGGGGATCGTGTCGTCCAGTTCGCCGTGGATCAAGATGGTGTCGGCGGGAATATCGGCCATGGCCCACTTGCCGGCCGCGCTGCCGATCAGCGCCAGACGCTCGACGGGCGTGCCGGCGGCGGCCAGGCGTTCTTGCAGTTTCGACTGCACGAAGGTGCCGAACGAGAAACCGGACAAGGCCACGGGCAAGCCCGGATACAGGCCGCGCATGTGTTCATACAGCAATTGCATGTCGTCCGTCTCGCCCGCGCCATGGTCGTGTACGCCTTCGGAAGCACCGACGCCGCGGAAGTTGATGCGCGCCACCACGTAACCGAGGGCGACAAACGCGCGCGCCAGGGTTTGCGTGACCTTGTTATCCATCGTGCCGCCGTACAGCGGGTGCGGATGGGCCACGAGGGCGATGCCGCGCGGGGTGTCTGCCGGGAAATCGAGCAAGCCTTCCATGCTGCCTGCATGGCCGGCGAGGGTAAATTTTTCCGAGTTTCTGTTCATGATGCTCATACTGGTGGCGTAGGCTTAATTTGAAGTTAAAACGTTGAAATTAAATATGCGGCTCAGATTTTCAGGCGTTCGACGATTTTGCCGCCCACCAGGTGCGTATCGATGATTTCATCGATATCGCTGGTGTCGACATAGGTGTACCAGGTCGCTTCCGGGTAGATGACCAGCAGCGGGCCTTCCTCGCAGCGGTCCATGCAGCCGGCCTGGTTGATGCGGATCTTGCCCGCGCCATTCATGTCGAGTTCCTTGATGCGGCGCTTGCAATGCTTTTGCGCCGCTTCCGCGCCATGGTCGCCGCAACTGTTGCGGCCGTCTTCACGTTTGTTCATGCAGAAAAAAACGTGGCGTTCAAAATACGGTGCGTCGCTCATACTATTCTCCCGCTGATTCATCAATGCGCCATGATAACGCTTATGGGTGGTCTTCGCGACGCTGGCGCTGCGCATCATCCTGCCGGTTCAGTCGGTGCGAGGGCAGGCACAGGAACCACAGGGCCATGAAGGGCCACAGCAAGGCGAGGAATTGCGCCGCGCCATTGAAGTTGAGGAACTTGCCTTGAAACCAGCCTTGCAAGGTTGACATGAAGTAGGGGTTGATCGGCGTTGTATTCACCATTACCAGGCTCAGCAGCAAGGTGGCGGTCGCGATGCGGCGCTGCGCCACGTGCGGTGCGAACGCCAGGCCGCCCAGCATGATCAGGCCGATCAAAAAGCCACCCTGAGCACCCGGCGTGATCCAGACGAAAGCATTTTCCGGCGAAAACAGCAGCGCGCTGGCCATGGAGCGCACGGTCAGGGCGGCGGCGATGAGGGCCAGCATTAATATCGTGCGCGGCGCGGCGCGGCGCAGCAGGCACAGCAAGGTCAGCACGGCGCCCGTCATGCCGCAAGCCGTGATGATGGTTTCCGAAAGCCAATATTGCTCAACGGTCAATATCACGTCGGGGCGCAGATACGCGGCCAGGTCGATCTCCATGCCCGCCAGGCGCGACAGCCAGTCCGACAGGATGGGCAGCAACTGGCCCAGGCCGAACAGATAGCCTTGCGGATAGATCTGCGCCAGCGGCCACAGGGCTACCAGCACCAGGCCCTGGCTGGCGTGCTGGGCAAACCAGCGCTGGCGCAAGCGGTACAAATGGCTATGGTCGAGCAGCTTGCGCGCCGTCAGGGCGCCGATGATGGAACCGATGCAGCAGCCGGCCGCATTCGTATAAAAATCGAGGTTCGACGAGACGCGGCTGGGCAAATAGGTTTGCACGGCTTCCATGCTGCCGGAAATCAACATGCCGCACAGGCTGGCGACGATGACGGCAAAGAAACCCGTGATCCTGGGAAACAGCGAATACACGATCAAGGCGCCCAGCGGGATGTAGCCGACGATATTCACGCCGACATCGAAGCCCGTCCAGTAACGGGGCATGCGCGTGTTTTCCAGGAACGTCAGCGGCGACAAACCATTGCTGTGCCAGCCCGTGAACGGAAACCAGCTGGCGTACACGATCAGGAAGACGTAGGCGAGCAGGGTCGCGCGCGACACGGGCGAGGAACGGACGGGCGGCAGCGGTGCCGTCGGGCTGGCTGGGGATGCGGGCTCGGTCATTCTTTCGTGATATTCAGCGTGCCCAGCCAGGTCAGCAGGTCGGTGGCGATGGCGTCCGATGCCGCGGCCAGCGCCTGCGCGCCGCCTTGCGCATCGGCGCTGCCGGCCGGGCCGCTGCGGCTGAAGGTTTTCTGGTCGATCAGGCGGTGGCCGCGAAAGACCGAGGCGCGCAGCGACACGTGGCCGCTGCTGTGCGTCTGCGTGTCGAAGTTTTGCGAAAAATCATCGACGTCGATGCGCAGCAGGGGCATGCCGGCGGCAGCGTCCGTGGTCGACAGCACTTTCACGCCGCTTTGCGCCACGCGGGTTTTCAGGCGCTGGCTTAATAGTTGCAGCGGCGGCGTGTTCCAGCGGTTGTAGGCGTACGGACGCGATTGCTGCGCATCGGCGTACAGCAAGCGGTAATACATGCGCTGGCTGTCCAGCCAGGACGGACCGTTGGCGTCGGCGATCACCAGCACGGGCACGGCTGGCGCAGCCGGCTGCGCGGCTGTCAGCGGCGCGGCCGGGCCGAAATCGTAAAACGTGGGGACTGGACCGCGGCTGGCGCAACCGCCCAGCAGGAATGCGGCGGCCAGGACGAGTGCGCTGAAATGGCGTGGGATAGGCATGCGGTGTTCTCCTTATTTTCCCGGTGCCGAAAAACCGGGCTCGCCCGGGCCGGGCGGGATGTCTGGGGCGCCGAACAAGATGCTCTGCGGCTGTTCATTGAGCGTGCTCATGGTGGTTTTCAGGGCGCGCATCGAGGAACGCGCTTCGCCGCTCAGCTCGATTACTTGCGGCAGCACTTCCAGCGACACGCCATTGGCCACCGTTTCCACGGAAGTGCCGACCCGGTCGACCGTGCCATTGACCTTGTCGAGCACGCCGCCGGGCGCCTGGATGTCGTTGCCCAGCTTTTTCCACGTGGCCGTCAAGTCCGACACGTTCTTGCTGGCCGTACTGACGGCCGTCAAGGTTTGCCGCGTTTGTTCCGTCAGTTGCGGCAATTGCGTCAGGGTCGGCTCCAGCTGCTGCGGAATGGCGCCAAAGGCCTTGGCCGCCTTGCCCACTTCCGTGAAGGCGCCCAGCATGGCCGCCTGGTTGTCGGGGCTGAGCAGGTTGTTGACTTTGTTGGTGATCTGCTCGGCTTGGTCGAGAATGCGCTTGCCGCGCTTTTCCAGCTGGTCGAGCAAGCCCGCGCGCAGGGGAATCTGCGACGGCTTGTCCTTGCTGGTGCCCAGCAGTTTCGAGCCCACGTGTTCATCGTCGAGCTGGATGTAGGCGATGCCCGTCACGCCCTGGTAGCCGAGGGTGGCAAAAGTGGTATTCGTGACGGGCGTGTCGGGCGCCACGCTGATGTGCACGAGGATTTGCCCCGCCTTTTGCGTGTCGAAGTCGATGGCGTCGACCTTGCCCACTTCCAGGCCCCGGTAGCGCACGGTCGCCTGCGGGTTCAGGCCCGGCACGGACAGGGTGGTGGCGAGCAGGTAAGGCACCCGTTCCACGCGGTCGCGGTTGAACCAGACGCCGAACAGAATCGCGGCCACCAGCAAGGTGAGTGTAAAAAATCCCGTCATCAGGGCATGTGATCTGTTTTCCATTACTTCTCCGCTTTCTTGTCTGTGCCGGCGTCGTCGCCTGGCTGCGCGGCCTTGCCCGCCACCGCCGCCTGTTTCTCATCGAGGACGGCCAGCGCGCGCTTGCCGCGGTCGCCGAGGAAAAATTGCTTGATGAACGGGTGGTCGACTTCGATCACCTCGCGCGTGGGGCCGATGGCGATCACGTGTTTTTCCGCCAGCACGGCGATGCGCGTGGACAGGGCGAACAAAGTGTCGAGGTCATGCGTGACCATCACCACCGTCAAGCCCAGCTCGCGGTGCAGCGACTGGATCAGGGCGACAAAACTTTCCGACAGGTCCGGGTCCAGGCCCGCCGTGGGTTCGTCGAGGAACAGCAGCTTCGGCTCCAGCGCCAGGGCGCGCGCCAGGGCCACGCGCTTGATCATGCCGCCCGACAAGTCCGACGGCATTTTGAGCGCATGTTCCGGGCCAAGTCCCACCATATTCATTTTTAATAGTACCGCGTCGTGTACCAGCGCTTCGGGCAGTACGCGCAATTCGCGCATCGGCTGGGCCACATTGTCGAACACGGTCAGGGCCGAATACAGGGCGCCTTGCTGGAACAGCATGCCCCAGTGGTTGCGCAACTGTTGCAACTGGTCGGAACTTGCCTGGTTGATATCTTCGCCAAACACTTTGACGCAGCCGCGCGCCGGATGTTCCAGGCCCAGCATCTGGCGCAGCAGCACCGTCTTGCCCGTGCCGGAGCCGCCCACGATGGAAAGGATTTCACCCCGTTCGATTTCCAGGTTCAAGTCCTGGTGTACGACGGTACGGCCGAACTTGGTCCACAGATTGGTGATTTCCACCACGGGCGCGCTGCCATGCAGGTTGAACTGGCCCCCGTTGCCTTCGCTCACCTTGCAAGCGATTTCGGTATCGTCCGTCATCAGTAGCCCACTCCATTGAAGACGATGGCGAACACGGCGTCGGCCAGGATCACCACGGTGATGGCCGTGACGACGGCGGTGGTGGTGCCGCGTCCCAGGCTTTCCGTGTTGGCCTTGATGCGCAGGCCGAAATGGCACGAGACCAGCGCGATCAGCATGCCAAAAATCACGCCCTTGCCCAGGCCGATCATGTAGTTGGCCAGCGGCACGGCGTCCGGCAGCTTCTGGATGAAATAGCGCGCCGACAGGTTCAGTTCCACCTTGGCCGCCACCATGCCGCCGATCAGCGCGGCCGTATCCGTCCAGATGACGAGCAGGGGCATGGAAATGGCCAGGGCCAGCACTTTTGGCATGATCAGGCGGAAACCGTGCGAAATGCCCATCACCAGCATGGCGTCGAGCTCTTCCGTGACGCGCATGACGCCCAGCTGCGCCGTGATGGATGAACCGGAGCGGCCGGCCACGAGGATGGCGGCCAAGAGCGGCCCCAGTTCGCGGATGACGCTCATGCCCAGCAGGTTGACCAGGTAAATGTCGCCGCCAAAGGCGCGCAGTTGCTGCGCCGACAGATAGGACAGCACGACGCCGATCAGAAAGCCGACCAGGGCCGTGATGCCCAGCGCCTGGAAGCCCGCATGGAAGATATTGGCGGAAATTTCACGCCATGGCCCGCGCATGGGATGGCGCGCGAAGCGGCCGATATCCTGCGTCACCTGGCCCACCAGGGCAATAAAACCCTTCAAATGTTCGAAAAACAGCAGGATGGCCATGCCCAGCTTCATCACGGGCGTGAGGCGGTTGGCGCGCGAGGGCGGCGTTTCCAACGGTCCCGTTTCTTCGATGCGCCGGAAAAACTCTTCCTGCGACGGCGCCAGGGTCAGTTGCGCGGGGCGCTGCTTGCCCCAGGCATTCCAGAACAGCTGGGCGCCAATATGGTCCATGCTGTCGATGGCCGACAGGTCCCATTGCACCTTGGCATCGCCCTGCAAGGGCTTGAGCTGGGCATCGATGGCCTTGATGGCATTCTCATGCGCCAGCGCGTGCACCTGCCAGGTGCCGCTGGCAGTGACAAGGGCTCCCTGTTGGGAGCTGGTCTGGGAGAGGGTCAGTTTCGGCGATTGTACAGTCGGCATCGTGCCAGTTTAAGGGAGAATGGCGCAGACCGCCACCGCTGTTCAATCGCCGGCCCCTCAGGACGCCAGGTGGCGCGCTTGCCGCTGCGGCAAGGCGACGTCCGGGCGCAGCTTGGCGCTGCCAGTACTCACTTCGGCTGGCTTGGCATGTGCGGCTGCCTGCGCGCCGCCCGCATAGTCGCTGGCCACGAGGGCGTTGGCCTCGACCGCGCTCATGCCGCGCGTCTGCAGCCATTGCGCTACCAGCTTGGCCAGGCGTTCCATGGCGATGCGGTGGGTGGCGTCCGTGTGGGCGTACAGCCAGTTCGAAAAATCCATGAAGTTTTCAAACGGCGCATCGCCCAGCATCCATTGCACCGTATTGGCGAAGCGGCCCGAGTTGGCCACCAGGTCCCAGTAGCGGGCGAAGCGCACCAGGCGCTGCATGCTCATGAAGTCGAGCTGTTTATTCGCCAGGATGGTGTACGGCGGGTGCGGGTCGAATACCATGCCATAGTTTTCCGTATGGCGGATGATGGGCGTGCCGCGCAGCCGCTTTAAGATGCCGAACTGAATTTCATGCGGTTTCAAGGCCACCAGCTTGTTGAAACCGGCCGCGAAGCTCGCTTCATCCTCGCCCGGCAAGCCGGCGATCAAGTCCACGTGCAAGTGGGCGTTTGATTTTTCGCAAAGCCAGCGGATATTGTCGGCCGCCTTTTGGTTGTCCTGCTTGCGGCTGACCAGCGATTGCACGTCCGGATTGAAACTCTGGATGCCGATCTCGAACTGCAGCGCGCCGGGCGGGAACTTGCTGATGCCTTCCTTCAAGGCATCAGGCAGGTGGTCGGGCACCAGTTCGAAGTGAGCGTAGATCGGGTCGTCCGGATTCGCCTCGATCTTGTCCAGGAAGAACTGCATGATCTTCAAGCTGGTCTTGATATTCAGGTTGAAGGTGCGGTCGACGAACTTGAACAGGCGCGCGCCGCGTGCATGCAGGGATTCCATCTCGGCCAGGAAATTTTCCAGCGCAAAGGGCCAGGCCGTCTTGTCCAGCGCCGACAGGCAGAACTCGCACTTGAACGGACAGCCGCGCGACGCTTCCACGTAAATCGTGCGGTGGCGGATATCGTCGTCTGTATACAAGGAGTAGGGCAGCTGCAGTTCCGCCAGCGGCGCTTGCACGCCCGCGTGGATCTTCATCAGCGGTTTTGGCCCGTTGAGGATCTCGCCGCACAGCTTGGGGAAGGTGACGTCGCCCCAGCCCGTGATCAGATAATCGGCCAGCTTGACGATCTCTTGCTCGCCCGCCTCATGCGACACTTCCGGCCCGCCCAGCACGATGATGACCTCGGGCGCCACACGCTTGAGCATGGCCACCAGTTTCGTCGTTTCCTCGACGTTCCATATGTATACGCCAAAGCCGATGATGCGCGGCTTGTTGACGAGGATGCGCTCGACCAGCTCCGTGGTTTTCGTGCCGATGACGAATTCCTGCAGCCGCGTCTGCGCTTGCAGCGGCCCCATATTGGCCAGCAAATAGCGCAATCCCAGCGAGGCGTGGGTGTAGCGGGCGTTCAGGGTGGAGAGCAGGATGGTCATGGCGGCGATGGAAACGGCGAAACCGCTATTTTACGCTGTCGCGTCAGCTGTGCGCTGCGGCCACAAATGCCATGTTACCATTTGTCAATAATTACTAACTTGTCAATGCTACGGCAGGGTAAAGGGATACACGGTGCTGGCGAAAAACGTACTCAATAAAAAAGTCCTGCTCGGGACGCTGGCCGGGGTGGCCGTGGTAGCCGCCGCGCTGGTCGGCTACCGGGTCTTCGGCTGGGGCGCGATGGGGCCGGTCAACGGCCTGAAGCTCGATTTGTCGCGGCCCGACGCGCTGGTCCGCACGAAAAGCCTGTCGGCCTTGCCGCGCGACTTGCTGACGGTGCCGCTGGCGCGCGACGTGCTGCGCGAGGATTTCCTGTTCTATTACGAGCAGAGCGAAGACCGGCTGGGCCTGAAGGGCAGCTTGCGCCGCATTGCTTATGAGCATGAATTGGGCTGGGGCGACCAGCTGCTGCGCATGGTGCTGGACCAGCCGGCGGAAGTGGCCTTGTGGCGCGACGCCGATGGCTCGCTCAAGCACTTTGCCATTGCCGTGTCGCGCAGCCAGCTCACGCGTTTGCTGGAGGAAGCGGGCAAGATCGCCCTGAAGGATACGCAGATGCGCGTGGCCGGCAGCTTGCGCGTCGATGGCGGCCAGGTGCCCGTGTATGCGCTGAACTATGCCTACCAGCGCACCTTGCTGTTTGCCGCGCACGGCCAGCGCCTGGTCATCCTGTCCCATCCCGGCATGCTGTATGGCGGCAGCGACGGCAAGCATGGCGATGGCACGGCCGAGAAAACCGTGGCCAGCCTGCTGGCGCCGGAAGCGGCCAAGCAAAACGTCTTTCATCCGCAGTTCCATCTCGACGGCGCCGCGCCCGAGGGCCACAGCATCGCCGTCAAGGCCGACTTCCTGTCCTTCGGCTACCAGCCCTTCTTTGGCGCGTTAGAGGCGCTGCGCTTCGATTTTCAACAGGGCGCCTGGCAATCGAAGGTGCTGCTCAATGCCGACAAGCTGAAGAACGGCGGCTACGACAGCAGCGCCCTGTGGCCCGTGCTGCCGCACAACCCGAGCGCCTGCTTCAGCGTGCCGGTGGACTGGACCGCGCTGCAGCCTGTGCTCAAGCGCCTGGGCAGCAAGACCTCCGCGCCCGTGGCGCCGCTGGCCGAACACTTGCAAGGGCCGGCCGCCGCCTGCTGGTACGGCAATTCGCGCCTGCATACGCCGGTGTTTGTCGCCACGCGCAGTGCGCAGGCCGGTGATGACGCTGTCTATGGCAGCCTGTTCGAGGCGGCCATCGGCGGCAAGGACCCCGTGCGCAAAACGACAGGCAAAGATGGCGCCGTTCGCTGGGAGCGCAGCGTCGCCACGGCGCTGGGCCAGTCCACGCCGGCGCTGGCCGTGGCGGGCAATACCGTCGTTTTTTCCGCCGACGGCAAGCTGGTGGACCAGGTGCTGGCCGTGCGCCGCAAGCAGGCACCGGCCGCCAGCGACCTGCTGCCCGATGGCGCGCGCACCATCGGCCTGATCGCGCCGGCGTCGCTGGCCCGGCTGATCCAGCTGGAAGCCTTCGACACTCTGCCGGCGAATAACGAACCGGTACTGCGCGCAGCCGCCAACGAACACCTGGTGCCGCGCCTGAACGCCTTGAAAAAATACCCTCCGCTGCGCATGGTGCTTAAGCGGCAGCCAGCCAGCGGCACGTCATGGGAAACGCTGGAATGGCAGGAGACGGCGCGATGACGCTGTGGCATGGACGCCGTGCCGCCTTGCGATCGCTGGCGGCTTGCGCCGCCACCGTGGCAATGCCCGCCTGGGCCTTGCGCGTGGCCGCCGAACCGCAGGTGCAGCTGTCGCAGGCGCAAAGCCGCGCCTTCCAGGCCTGGATGTTGCGCATCGTCAACGCGCAGATCGAACGGGGGCCGTCGCCGCGCTGGACGCACCGCGATTGCGCCGGCCTGGTGCGCTTTGCCGTCAACGAAGCGCTCACCGTGCATGACGCGAAGTGGCTGCATGCGAACGGCATCGCCAGCGACCGTCGCCTGCCGCCCGAGCTGGAACTGGACGCGAAGCAGGCCGCCTTGCGCAACCGCTGGGTACAGACGGGCGGCCAGGTCGGCCACTTCGTCACGGCGTTGGCGCTGGTGCAGCACAACAGCCGTTTCATCGCCCGCGAAATCAGCCAGGCGTTGCCCGGCGACCTGCTGTTTTTCGACCAGGGCGACGAACAGCACCTGATGGTCTGGATGGGGGCGCGCATCGCCTACCATACCGGCACCGTCACCCCCGACGACAATGGTCTGCGGACCGTCGATATCAAAGAACTTACGAGCTGGAAGGACACGCGGTGGCAACCTGTGGTCAACAATCCCAATTTCGCCGGAGTGTTCCGGCTGGTGTTTTTATCATGAAGCTGCTATTTATGGGCCTTCTCGCGCTGCTCATGCTGAGCAGCGCTTCCGCGCAGGAACGCGAGCCGAGCAACTACAGCACCTTCAAGGGCGAACCGTTCTTCCTGCTGTCGGACGCCAGCTACGGCAGTGTTGATGAAGCGCGCGTGCGCCTGGAAGTGCCGGGCCGCGACATGGGGCGCATGAACCTGGAAGTGTATTCGGGCGCCGACATCGTCGTCTACCGCGTGCCCGAACCAATGGAATTCCTGAAAAAGCAGCGCAATCTGCACCGCATCCAGGTCGAGGGCAATTACCAGGGCGAAGGCCTGGCCAACACCTTGAGTTTTTTGTGGGATCGGTGGTGGAAGCAGTCGCGCCTGGCCTGGCGCAAGCTGTTTTCCGGCGACGCGCGCCTCGCGGTAACGAAAGAACAGCCGCAACTGGCGACGAATGACGCGATCCGCCGGCGCACCGTGTTCGCCAATCATCCGCAGTACAAGCCGATCAAGGGCATGGAGCTGGTCGACAGCTTCCGCTATCCGATCTGGCAAGCCAAGGCCATCGCGCCGCCGAAAGGTGTGAAACTCGATGGGTCCAGCAGCGACTTCATCGTCGCCGGCGCCGGCAACGTGATGATACCGCTGGGGAAACGCAAGCCGGGCCTGTACCTGATCGAAGCGATCATCGGCGAGCACCGCGCCACCACGCTGGTATTCGTGTCGGACACGGTGGCCGTCACCAAGGTATCGTCCGGCCAGATGCTGGTGTGGACGGCACGGCGCGACAACAGTGCCGCCGTGGCCGGCGCCAATGTGGCGTGGACGGACGGCACTGGCGTGCTGCAATCGGCCACCACGGGTGCAGATGGCGTCGCCTCGCTCGAGCGCGGCAGCCCGGAACACACGTATGTGCTGGGCCAGGACCGCGACGGTGGCGTGTTCGTGTCCGAGAACTTTTACTATGACAGCGAAATCTATAACACCAAGATTTATGCGGTGACGGATCGGCCCCTGTACCGGCCCGGCGATGAAGTCAACGTCAAGTTTTTGGGCCGCGAATTCACCTCCGCGCGCAACTCGCAGGCAGCCGCCGCTGCGCCGATCAGCTTGAGCGTGCTCAATCCAAATGGCACGCCGCTGCTGACGCAAACGCTGCAGCTGTCCGGCGACACGGGCGCGGACACGCGCTTCCGCCTGCCCACGGAAGCGACCGCCGGCGGCTATGAACTGCGCTTCAATTACAAGGATGGCGCGTATGGCGCGGCCTTCCGCGTGGCCGAATACGTCAAACCGCACTTTGAAATCAACGTCCAGCCATCGAAGCCGGAATTCAAGACGGGCGAGGCGGTCAAGGGCAGCATCGCGCTGCGCTACCCGGATGGCAAGCCCGTGAAAAATGCGAAGATGACCTTGTCGCTGCGCGGCCAGCAAAACACCATGGTTGAAGGCGAACTGCGTTACAGCGGCCTGTTCCCGGTGGCCTTGAAGACCGAGGAAGTGACGAGCGACGGCAGCGGCAATGTGGACTTCACTTTGCCGCCCGCCGCCGATCCTTCGCGCTACATCTTGACCGTGCTGGCGACCGATGGTGCGGCCTACCGCGTCAAGGCGACGCGCGAGCTGATGATAGAACGCTCGAGCAGCAGCTACCAGCTGAAAGCCACGCGCCAGTTTTCCGATCCGGGACAAAACGTGCATTTCGACTTGCTGGCCGATGGCCAGGGCGCGGCCAAGCCCGTGCGCTGGGAAATGGTGCAGCTGGAAAAACAGAGCAAGACTGACGGCGCGTTCGATCCAAACGCCAAGGGCTGGGATGTGACGTTCCCCGCCTCGGGTTCATATCAGCTGGCGCTGCGCGACGAGCGCGGCAACTTGCTGGCCGCTGCCAGCCACTGGGTGTCGGGTGACGGCGTGCAAACGACGCCGGGCAGCATCGAGATCGTGCTGGACCGCGCCCGTTATCGTCCGGGCGACACGGCCGAGGCCTTGATCACGTTCTCCGACAAGGTCGAGCAGGCGCTGTTCACGTTAGAACGCGACAAGGTGGAGCACCATGGCTTGATGGCCAGCGGCGCTGACTGGTACCAGGCGAAACGCGTGGCGCCGCGCCAGTGGAGAGTGCGCATCCCGGTAAAAGAAGAGCATGGCCCGAACATGACGTTCTCTGTGGCGTACACGCGCAATGGCGACTTCGTCTTCGAGAACGCCGGCCTGCAAGTGATCGAGCCGCGCATCGCGCTGCAGTTCAAGAGCGACAAGGAGGTCTACCAGCCGGGCGAGAAGGTCACGCTCGATGTGAAGGCGACGCTGGACGGCAAGCCTTTGAGCACGATGGTGGCGCTGGGCGTGGTCGATGAAATGATCTATGTGCTGCAGCCGGAAATCGCGCCGGACATCGGCGACTTCTTCTACCATCCGCGCCGCAACAATGTGCGCACCACGGCCAGCCTGTCTTTCATCAGTTACGACATGGCGCAGGGCCGTACCGCAGGCGCGCCCGCGCGCCACAATTACAACGAGCGTGGCGTCAAGGTGCTGGAACGTCCACGCCGCGACAATATCGATACGGCCTACTGGGCGCCGTCGCTGAAGACCGATGCGAATGGTAATGCGCGTGTGAGTTTCACCATGCCCGATGCGCTGACCCGCTGGCGTATCACGGGCCGCGCGATGGATGAGCAAGGGCGCGTTGGCCAGCGCACCGCCTATCTGCGTTCCGATAAAAACTTCTATGCCAAGTGGACGGCGCCTGACTGGATGCGCGCTGGCGATGCGCCGCGTGCCTCGGTGGCCGTATTCAACCAGACGGGCAAGGAGCAGGCGCTCGAC
Source organism: Janthinobacterium sp. BJB401 (assembly GCF_013372745.1). Classification (NCBI taxonomy): domain Bacteria; kingdom Pseudomonadati; phylum Pseudomonadota; class Betaproteobacteria; order Burkholderiales; family Oxalobacteraceae; genus Janthinobacterium; species Janthinobacterium sp. BJB401. The sequence continues at coordinate 89,387 of NZ_JABXFH010000023.1, forward strand.
GTTGTTCTCTCTGGCGTGGAACAGCCGAAGACGGAAAAACTGTCCGCCAAACCGGGCGTCAATTACGTCGAATTTCCGTTGACTGCTGGCGGTGGGCCGCTGCGCCTGGAAGTAAAACAGAATGGCAAACTGGTCGACGCCTTGGACACGGCCATGCAAACCTTGCCCGCCGCGTGGAGCAGCCCGCGCTCCTTGGTGCTGCCGCTCGATGGCGCCACCGGTGAGATTTCACTCAAGCTGCCGGCGGACGCGCGCAATATCCGCGTCTCGTTCGCTCAGGGAGCGGCCAGCCAGTTCGCGCGCATTGCCGACGACCTGATCGACTATCCATATGGCTGCGTGGAGCAGACGGCCAGCCGTTTGATTCCGTTGGCGCTGGCCACGCAAAGCCTGGGGCCGGACGCCGGTGCTGCAAGCGAGCGCCTGCAAACGCTCCTGACTGCGCAGCGCCTGCGTCTGGTGTCCATGGCCGGTCCGAACGCCGTCTTCGGCTGGTGGGGTAATGCCACGGCCGGCAATGCCCTGATGACGGCCTACGCCTACTACGCGGACTGGTATGCGGCGCGCGCGCTGCATATCGAGCTGCCGCCAGAGCATTGGAACAAGCTGCTGGCCGTCTACAGCGAACATGGCTTGAAGGATGCGATGGGCGACCGCGCGCTGGTGTTGTGGATGGCGCGCGAGATGGGCCTGCCCACGCAGACGCTGGCGGCGGGCCTCGTGGACGACAGCGCCATCGCCGTCCTGGGCGGCAAGCCGCGCCAGGCGGGCGACAGCGGCAGCCTGCTGCTGGGCGGGGCACTTGATCGCGAAGCGCAAGCGATGGGCCTTAGTCTGGTGGCGCTGGTGGCCGCCCAGAACGGCATCGCCCTGCCGCATTCGCTGCAGCTGCAAGTGGCCAGCTCATGGCAGGTGCTGCGCGAGTCCAAAGCGCCGGTGGCGCAGGCCTTGCTGATGCTGGCCGGTGACGTGCCGGCTACCCAGGCCGAGGTGGTGCTGGCCAGCGTGCGCGCCGAGATGCCGACCCTGGACCGCGCGATGACCTTGATGTGGGTGCAAAAGAAGCTGGGCGGTGCATCGTTCGGCAAGGGGCCGGCCGTCACGCTGGACGGCGCCTGGCAAAAACGCGACAGCCGCAGCGGCCAGCCGGTCTGGCGCTGGAGCGATACCAAGAGTATTCCCGATAAATTGCGTCTCGCCGCATCGACCGCGGCGCCGGCCGGCACGGTGGCCGTGCTGCAGTACGACAGTCACGCGGCCGAAGCACCGACCTTGCCGGTTGCCGTCGAACGTCGCATCCTGCGCATGAAGGCGGGCAAGGGTGGCTATACGACGGAGCTGGTCAAGCCGGGCGAAGCGCTCAGCACGGACGCGCTCTACCTCGATGAAATCACCTTGAAAGCGGGGCCGGGCGCGAAGCACCGTTTTGGCTTGCTGGAAGTGGCGCTGCCGCCCGGCGCCATGGTCGAATCGACCACCTGGGGCATGGTCATGGCGGGCGACAAGCCTGCCGCGCTAGAACGCGCGCGCCACACCGAGCGCCGCGACGGCTACGCCGTGCCGGTCGAGCCTTTGGCCGGCGAGGTGACGGTGCGTCATTTGCTGCGCTTTGCGCAGAAGGGCAGTTACGTGCTGCCGCCGGCGCGCTTTTACCGCATGTATCAGCCGGAGCAGAAAGCCTTCGAAGGCGGCGGCAAGACCACGCGCGCATTGAAGGTCGAGTGATGGGCTTTGTACGTCCGGCCTTGATGCTTGCCACACTGCTGGCGACGCCCGCTTTTTCGGCCTCGCTGGATGTGGCCTGGTGGCGTGATGGCAAAATCGAAGTGCGACAGCTGCGCCAGGGCGGCACAGCGCCGCCGCCGTTTGACGGCGCGCGGCAAGTGCCGCTGGCCAGCCTGTGGAAGCTGTTCGTGTATGTATACGCGACGGATAACAAGGTGGCGATGCCGGACTACCGCTGCGGCGGCCGTGATCCGGAAGAAGTGTATTGCTGCGATGCGGGCCAGAGCATCGGCCACGACGCGGCGCTGGCGCAGTCGTGCGGCCCATTTTTTTCGCCTGGGCGGCTGATGATCACGGCCATCCCGTGGCGTAAATACTGGACGGGCCGCCTGGGTAGCGCGCCGGCAGGGGACTTTGCCTGGTTGGCGCATCCCGCGCAGCTGACGCCGGCACGCACGGTGCGCCTGGACAGCCTGCTGCGCGCGTTCGACAGCATCCCGGCCGCCAGCCGCGTGGATGCGGAAGCGGCGCTGCTGCGCGTGGTGCTCGATGGGCGCGGCGCTGGTACTGCCCGATGGTTCGGCAGCCAGTTGCGCGTCAAAACGTATTCCTGGCACGAACAGCGCCGGGCGGACGAACGTATCGGCGGCGCGGCCGGCTGGCTGGCCGACGGCACGCCGATCTGGTTTGGCGGCGCGGGCGGCAGCAGCAATGTCTTTGAACAGTGGGCGCCCAGGCTGGCCGCCAGCTTGCCGAAAGTGGGCGCGGCCGACGATGGCGGCTGTGTGGTGGTTGATTACTTCAAGCGCTATCCAATTCGCGCCGTGCGCGGCGAACGTGGCGTGGCAGTGGCCGGTCCGCTGAATGGCCGCTACCATGTGCAGTTCGAAAATGGCCAGAACCTCGCCTTGCGCAGCAGCGGTGAACTGATGCTGCTACAAGAGAAGGGCGGCCGCCCGCAACTGCGCGGTCGCTTCGGCGTCAATGAATATGTGGCGCGCGTGCTCGATCGCGAAGCGAGTACTGGCGAGCCGGAAGCGGCCAAGGCGCTGGCAATCGCCGCGCGCACGTATCTGCAGCAGAACGCGGTGACCGTGGCGGGCTGCCAGCAGATCGCCGACAGCAGCGCGACCCAGCGCGTCAGTCCCAGCCCGGCCACGCCGGCGGCGCTGGCGATTGCGCGCTGGACCGACCAGCTGATCGTCGATGGCGTCACCGTGCGCTATCACAGCAACCAGGCGTCCGAGGGGACCATGGCGTGGAGCGAGGCGGTGCGCCAGGCGAAACAAGGCAAGTACTATGATGAAGTGCTGGCGGCGGCCTATCCTGGCGGTGCGCTGAGCACCTTTGGCAATACCGGCGCGCGTTGCCGGCGTCTGGCGCAGAACGAAGATTGGCTGGCGCGGTCCGTGCCGCACTGGCAGCGCGTGCTGCTGCGCGAGGCCGGCTACGAGGCGCCGCCGCAAGCGCCGCTGGTCTGCGCCTTGCAGAGCGGCGCGCCGTATTCGGAGCAGTCGCGCAACCGCATCTACATGCGGCCGCTGGCCACGCGCGAAGACCGCATCACCCTGGCCCATGAATACCTGCATCTTGGCCTGCGCAACCATCCGCGCGGCCAGGACGAAGAATATGTCGAGCGGCTGGCCCGCCGGCTCGTCGACCTTAACCTGGAGGCCCTGTGAGTTTTTATATCCGTTGCGCGATTCCCTTGATGCTATTGCCACTCTGGGCGCAGGCCCAGGTCACCATCGACGCCCCCAAGAGTGGCTGGCGCAATTCGGCCGGCGCTAGCGAGGAATACACGCAAGCGGTCAACTACCCCGCCGCATCGGTCAACCTGCAGCCGGGCCAGGCCGAAACGGCGCAGATACGGGGGCGCATCGCCGGCGCCGTCAAGGGCAAGCCCGCTACGTTGGTGGTCAATGGCGTGGCGATGCCGATGGAAGTGGGTGAGGATGGCAGCTACGGCCGTCCCTATGGCTTCGGCAGCGGCTCGAACAGCGTGGAAGTGCGCTCGCCCGATGGCAGGAGCCGCGCGCGCACCCAGTTCGTCGACAGCTACCAGGGCAAGACCCAGGCGCGCTTGCGTGTCGTGCTGTCGTGGGACAGCGCCGGCACCGACCTCGATATGCATGTGGTCACGCCGGACGGTGGTCACGCCTGGTACGGCAATCGCGTCTTGAAAGATGGCGGCGCGCTGGATGTGGACGTAACCACCGGTTATGGCCCGGAGATCTTTTCCAGCGCGGCGCCCCTGAAGGGCAATTATCACGTCTACGTCAATTACTACGGCAGCGGCGAGAACACCGCCATGCTGACCGTCGCCCGCATATCGGTCATTACCAACGAAGGCACGCCGCGTGAAAAGCTGCAGAGCTTCCAGGTGCCGATGCGGGCCGCCGGGGAGCTGACCCTGGTGAAGTCATTCGTGTTGCCATAAATGGCCCTTGCGGAGCCGCGGCACCTTGGCTATAATTCGCCCCCTCGCTGAACGACGCATGCAAATGCCGAGTAAAGCAGGGTGAAAAAAGAAGGTTGACGGATTTAGCG